>CAKMZF010000040.1 GCA_929200405.1 uncultured Gammaproteobacteria bacterium
AACTCGTAACTCTCCCCCTACAATCAATCGATAATCAATTAAATGGCTATTTGCCTAGCATCGAGAAAAATACAAGGCCAAATATATAGCAATATTTGACCTTGTATTTTAGCTAAAAATCTAGCTGTAATAAGAAACCTTTATTATTACAGCTATGTGTTTGAACTATTAATACCTATCAATAGCTTTTTCAGCATTCTCCCTTTTAAACTCAGCTTTGACACGATTAATCTCTTTTGTTTCTTGGCTGCTTTGTACGAAATGCCAGCCTAGCCAAAATATTATACCTACTATGGCCATGGGAAATTCCCATCCCTGAAAAGGGTAAATAGCCCCTAAAGTTGATAAATCAGTAGCCCAACTCTCGACTCCTATTGTTGAAGACATACAATTCTCCTTATTTGTTCATATGTTCTTTTGTTGCATCTGTAATTTCTTTAATAGATGCTTCATAAATTTCGTTCTCATGAAAGTCTAAACCTTCAAGCTCAACCTCTTCAGGTACACGCAATACGCCCATTTTCTTTTGCACCGAAGTAATCAGATAAGCAGGCAAAAAACCTAGACCAAAGAACATGATTAAGGCACCAAGAAAGTTACCCAACGGATTGATTGCAGCAAACCCTTCTGTTGGAGAGGAAGGTGCTCCCCAAAGAACAAATCCTGCAATAACAACACCCATAAAACCCGCATAACCATGAACTGCCACTGCGCCAACAGCATCATCAACCTTGAACTTTCTCTCTACCCAATAATGCAGTTTATAAGCGATAACGGGAACAATCGCGCCAATAAGCATCGCTTGAATTGGATGATATAAATCGTTACCAGCAGAAGCACCAATTATCCCGGCAAGTCCCCCTGACAAAGTCCAAAATGGATCGCCTTTTGAGACAATATATGTGGCCATTAATCCTCCTGATAGAGACATCAAGAAGTTAAACGTGATTGCACTAAGCGTAGTAGGACCTAAATATATATTTGTGGCAACCCAATCCACCCCACTGGCACCAATACCTTCAGCAGAAATTATAGGAACGTTACAGGCTGCATAAAAACCCCAAAAACCAGTATAAATCAGAAACACACCGATTGAGACCATCCAAGGATTAGTGGGAGGAATGTCTCTAGGCGTGCCATCGGCTGCGAATTTCCCGATACGAGGGCCTAATGGAATCAATACACCTAAGGCATAGCCACCCGCGATTGCGTGTATCACGCCTGACGCATAAGCGTCATGATAGCCTAACAAACGCACCATCCAACCAGATGCATGCCATCCCCAAGCCGCATCAATAATCCAGAATACCGAGCCTATAAGAACAGCGTGTAACCAAAATGCCGACGAGCGAATTCTTTCGATAACAGCGCCAGAGACAATAGATGCCGCAGTCCAAGAAAATAATAAAAATGCCGCCCAAAATACACCCGTGATATGATCACCCAAATGGGTTGCCATTGTTTCAGACCATGGCGTATTAGCAGCTCCCGCTTCAAGATTGAGACCCCCAAAGAATGGGAAATCCGGAAAGGCCCAGTAGATCCACCAACCAAAAAAGAAAAAAGTGACCGTCACTAAAGGAATAACCATTACATTTTTCATTAATGTATGCAGGTGATTCTTCTTTCGAGTTGAGCCAACCTCATACAAACAAAAGCCGACATGAATTAAGAACATGAACACCACCGTCACCCAGTAATAAAACTCGGTGAAAATAGTGGTCAGGGCATTAAGATTTCCTTCCATAACAGTATCCTCTAGTTATTATTAATATATATGAGCATAGTAAAGTTTGCTCGATTCAATATCAGGAAATAATTATTCCTGACAGGAAATTAAAGATCAATACTCTCAGATTCTTATAAATTGTCAAGCTCCATATGGAATTGATTGGATACAATCCATTCCATATGAAAATCAATAATCACATTCCTCTCAACAAAAATTTCTTCATTTATAAGTATTAATTTATATTTTTCAGTAATTTACGAGGTTGCCGATTGCTGTATACGGATGACAATTTTTAGAATAACTTTTCATTATGCATGAAAATAATATTTATTATTAGGAAAAAAAGTTTACTATTAATACCAGTATAATATTGCATCATGACAATCCTTAGGTAAGATAGGTTCATAATAAATTGATGGAAAACAATCTTTAGTTTTCTAAATAGCACAACAAAAAAGCACCATTTAAAGAACACAAGGAGATTACAAATGACAGCAATTTGGCGATATTCAACTCTTGCTGATAGACATCGTGCCATGGGATCCAACCTAGAGGACTGGAGCGGGATGGGAACTGCTTGGACTTATGATAAAGATCAAGAGCAAGAATACTTAGCTATCAGAACAAAAGCTGGGCTTATGGATGTGTCCGGTTTAAAAAAGGTTCATTTAGTAGGCCCGCATGCAGCTCACGTCATTGATAGAGCGACTACTCGAAACGTCGAAAAGATCAAACCTGGTCGCTCAAGTTATGCAACCATGCTAAATGACGCAGGGAAGTTTGTTGATGATTGCGTCATTTATCGAATGGGGCCAAACTCTTGGATGGTTGTACATGGCTCTGGTGCTGGTCATGAGCAGTTAACTATGGCCGCCATGGGGCGTGATGTTGATATTCGATTTGATGACAATTTACATGACTTATCTTTACAAGGGCCTGCCTCTGTAGACTTTCTAGAAAAATATGTTGATGGTATTCGAAATGTAAACTACTTCTCCCATACGCATACTACTCTCTTTGATTGCCCTGTAACTATATCTAGAACAGGCTATACAGGAGAGCGCGGATATGAGATCTTTTGTCGTGGTCAAGATGCACCAATGATTTGGGATCGCATCGTAGAAGAAGGTGCATCAATGGGAATAATTCCAACTAGATTCACTACACTAGATTGGTTGAGAGTAGAAAGCTATTTATTATTCTATCCCTATGACAACTCCGAAATGTATCCGTTTGAAAATGAAGGCCCTGGAGACACCCTATGGGAATTAGGACTAGATTTTACAGTATCACCAGGAAAAGTTGGCTTTCGTGGTGCAGAAGAACATTACCGCCTTCAAGGAAAAGAGCGTTTTAAAATTTACGGAGTCAAGCTAGAGGGCACTGAGCCAGCTGATGAAGGTGCTCCGCTTTACCAAGGGGATACTCAGGTCGGTGTTGTAACTTGTGGTATGTACTCTTCACTTAATGAGCATTCGGTCGGTATAGCAAGAATGCCTGTCTCCTGTGCTGTAGATGGCACCAAATTAACCGTGAAGAATGCAAGTGGTGACATACCTTGCATCGCTCACTCCATGCCATTTTATGATGTGGAGAAAAAGAGAAGAACGGTAAAGGGGTAAAAACATAGTTATCAATTGCGCATGATCTTACCCAATGCTAACAACTATTTTAAATAGACCAGCGCAATATAACTTACATTTGTGAGATGAAAATATGTCAACTTCAAAATTTGAACCCTCAATCATAAGTAGACCTGTATACGGTAAGCTCTCAGCTCAGACGGCAAGTCACAACCTATTAATTGCTGACGCACAAGGCGCAGAAGCAATTATTGAAATGGCGGAGCACGCACCAAAAAGTTTTTTCGAGCAGGCGCACATCATTTATATTCAAAAAGGAACTGCTGATGCTTATTTATCGCAGTTGGAAAGCCTTGGGGCGAATCAGCTTTACATCGGACCGACCTACCAAGCCGCTTTACCGAGAATACTTAATACATTAGAAAACACCCAAGTTGGAATAAAGCTTTATTTAGCTGGCACCGAGGGATTAATAGGCCAAGTTATACGAGATGCCACACGATTTGGCGTTGCGATGAGTGATATCCAAACTGAGCACAGAGGAAGTACGGCTAGACGTATACAGTGTGTTCACTGTAAGGGGATTATTGAGGATGTTACTGTAGATCCTTTCCAATGCTCTCATTGTGGATTGTTTTTATTTGTTAGGGACCATTACTCCAGAAGAATAGCTGCCTTTCAAGGTGTTAGGGTAGATGCTGAAGACCCTGGTAATATCCCCGAAGCAGTGGAGAGATTTAAATGACAGCAGGCACGCCAAAAATTAATGTCACAGTAGAGAGTGTCACTCCATTAAATGCATTAATCACGAGATTCACATTTAGAGAAAGCTGTGGCAAAGATTTACCCGCATTCTCAGGTGGCGCTCATGTGGTAGTAGAAATGGATGATCACGGTACAAAGCGTATGAACCCCTACTCCCTAATGAGTGACCCCAATGACACCAAGCGCTATAGCATAACGGTTAGAAGAGATGATGAGGGTCGTGGTGGTTCGTTGTACATGCACAGTCATGTCAAAGCTGGCATGGAAATGGTTATCAGCACACCAGTTAATCTTTTTTCTCTGGATCTCACTGCAAAAAAACATTTGATGATTGCTGGTGGAATCGGAATTACACCCTTTATGTCTCAAATCCACCAGCTAACCTCTACCAGAGCTCATTTCGAGCTACATTACTCCGTAAGATCAGACGCACTCGGTGCTTATCTGCAGGAATTAACACAGTCCTATCCTAAAAATTTACATGTATATAGAGATGACCAAGATGAGCAACTCAAATTAGCAGAATTGCTTAATGGACAGCCTGTTGGCACCCATGTCTATGTTTGTGGTCCTAAAGGAATGATTGACTGGGTGAGAGAAACCGCCAGAGAGGCTGATTGGCCAGATTCTTCAGTACATTTTGAAGAGTTTACTGCACCTAAATCGGGCAACGCATTTGAAGTAACTTTACATCAATCAAATAAAACCATTTCTGTTGATCGTCATCAGAGCCTGCTTGAGGCACTTGAGGCTTCTTCGGTCGAAGTTCCGTATTTATGCCGTGGTGGTGCATGCGGTCAATGCGAAACCAATGTGTTGGAGTGTGACGGAAACATTGAACATAATGATCACTGGCTAACGGATGATCAGCGACTGTCTAAAACAAAAATTATGCCATGTGTTTCAAGGTTCGCGGGCAAAAAACTGACTATCGAGCGCTAGCATTAACGCTAGTTTGACACCTTATGACAAGGGAGTGATGCAAATGAATATTACTTTTAAAGATGAAACTTTCCGCGATGACTATACTTTTTCAAACTCTGAGGAGCAGATTAAGCGATTTCCATTTCCATTTCACGAAGATAGCTACATGTATTCGGTTAATATGGAGCCTCATGCAGCGGTAAGACCCGGCAGTGTTTTTGAAAATGATTTCGATGTAGATGAGCATTATGTCTCTGAAATGAGAGATAGGGCTAAAGTATTAGATGAAGATCCTCTGCGTTGTCAGTCTTTGCCTCATATGACTCTGGCAGGTTGGGATTTGCTAGAATTAATAATGACATCTAAAGCCAAAGACTACCCGCATTGGTTTGAACTGCATCGAGATGGAAAGAATTGGCACTGGATAAATCATCCATTAAATATAGAGCAAAAGTTTATTTTTGGGGATGAAACCACTTTACCCTATGGGCCTTTAGAGTATATCACTCGGCAAACCCAAGGAGACTTTGTTCTCCTCGACCAACGCGAAGAGAATTTGTGGTTAGAAGCAGGAATGGTGACAACCCAAGCTGATTGGTCTTTAGATTTCGATATAGGGATGAACTTTTTTGAGTGGCATGCACCGGTACCTTTAGCGCATGAAATGGGCATTTTTCAGAGAGCATTAAAGTTTTTGCTAAACATACAACAAGGCACGCCTGCTCGCCGATTAAACTGGACGATGACAGCAAACCCATTATTGGACACCTCGCCAGAAAACTATCACAAATGGGGTAAGCAAAAGCTCGAAGTAACTAGAGAAAATGTGGGAAACAAGATGCACCTTCGTGTTGAGTTACAGACATTCTTTAGGCTGCCTAGGTCGAATGCATTAGTATTTCCAATTCGCTGCTACCTCATCAAGCTAGAAGAGCTAGTCACCATACCTAAGTGGGGAAGACGATTTCACCGAGTCATTAGAGATCTTCCTGAAGAGCTAGCCACTTATAAAGGATTCATTGATAATCGACCAAAAATTGTCGAATACCTGTCCAAATACGATGATGGTCAGGATACATCTCTAGGCATTTGGCCCGAATAAAAAATTCAAGGCCAATTAGAAGTATTCAACATATCGGTTATTTGCCATTTTGGGGATATGATATAACCGATATATATTTAGCAGGCAGTGTGATTAGCTTTTCAGGGCCATGTGGGGCGTCTGCCTCGAAGAATAAACTATCTCCTGGTAGAAGCGTAAAAGAACTGTCTCCGTGGCGATAATTTATTTTCCCTTCAAGCATATATAGAAATTCTGTACCATCATGTTGAAATGTGGGAAAAACATCTGCTTCTGTAGATAACTCAATCAGGTAAGGCTCTACCACAACACCACTATTGTTGCCGGTGATATGCCCTAAGAGATTATATTGATGCCCAGAACGTGTGCCGACCCGCTCTATTTCTAACCCTTCCCCAGCTTTAACATGGACGGCTCCTCTAGTCTCTTCAAAACGCCTAAAGAAAGCGGTAATAGGAACTTCTAAAGCTGTTGCTAACGCTTGTAAGGTGGTTAAAGATGGGGATGTGATCCCGTTCTCTATTTTAGATAACATACCTATAGAAAGGCCTGTAGATTTAGCCAACTCTGCCACTGTAATATCTTGAGCTTGTCGATAGCTTTTAACTTCTTTACCTATGGCAAGTTCCAGATTTTTTTCGCGTTTGCGACGAATTTTATGAGGATCTTGATTCAGAGTATTAGTTGTTTTCATAGACACAGAAGCGACTTAAATGAATAGGGAGAATATCCACTATTATGCCTTAGTTTATTACATTCGCAAAAGCCCTGTGCACCAATGTATTTTAAATAGAACTCCTATTTTACGCTATATATCTTCAAAAGATGTATAAATAATTTTTCATACTGAAAAAATTCAACCCCTATAATTCACTGATATTGAGGATGTTTTTTTAAGACTAAAAAAATATAATACAATAAATTATTCCTGATAGGAAAAATATTTTACCAAAAGATTGAGAAACAAACAGAGTAGTGATATTGTATTTCTAACATTCAATGAGGATTTTACAAATGTGCGGAATAGTAGGTTTATTCTTAAAAGACAAAGCACTGGAGCCTGAACTGGGTAGGTTGCTTACAGAGATGTTAATCACGATGACAGATCGTGGTCCAGACAGTGCTGGCATTGCCATTTATGGCTCGGAGAAACAAGGAACAGCGAAACTTACCGTTCAATCCGCTGAACCGATGGCAGACTTTTCTGCACTAGAAAGTGATTTGCAAGAAAATCTCGGAGCAAGTGTTTCGGTTTCAACAAAGCACACTCATGCTGTTATCACAGTAAATGAAAATCAATTAGATACTGTAAAAACAATTTTATCTGAGATTCGCCCTAATGTTAGAGTCATGAGCACGGGCGAGATCATTGAGATTTATAAGGAAGTCGGTTTGCCAAAAGACGTCGTCAATATGTTCGATGTGTCTACAATGAAGGGCAAGCACGGAATCGGTCATACTAGAATGGCAACCGAGTCCGCCGTAACTACAATGGGAGCGCACCCTTTTTCAACTGGTTTAGATCAATGCTTAGTCCATAACGGCTCTTTATCAAACCATAACAGTCTTCGCCGTAAGCTGATTAAAGATGGTCTACAGTTTGAGACTATGAACGATTCAGAGGTTGCTGCGGCTTATGTTACTAATAAGATGAATCAGGGGCAGAATTTAGGAGAGGCGCTTGAAGCCGGCCTAGAGGATTTGGATGGTTTTTTCACATTTGTAGTGGGCACTAAAGATGGTTTTGGTGTAGTACGAGACCCAATAGCCTGTAAACCAGCTGTTATGGCAGAAACTGATCAATACGTTGCTTTTGGTTCTGAGTATCGAGCTTTGGTGAATTTGCCAAATATAGAGAACGCAAGAGTTTGGGAACCTGAACCCGCTACAGTTTATTTTTGGGAGCACTCATAATCATGGAAACGATAGATTTACAAACACAAGGGCTACGTGCACTTAATAGCACACTGCAAAATACAGCTGAAGTCAGTACACAAGAATACACAATCGTTAACCCTCAAGGCAGTCACGCGATTGCTGTGGGTTTAAATTCTCCTATTCAAGTAACCGTAGAAGGCAGCACTGGATACTATTGCGCAGGGATGAACCAGAAAGCTAGTATTCATGTAAACGGTTCTGTCGGACCTGGGGTCGCTGAGAATATGATGTCTGGTGAAGTTGTTATAAATGGAGACGCCAGCCAATATGCGGGAGCAACAGGACACGGTGGTCTTCTTAATATTAAGGGCAATGCTTCTTCACGATGCGGCATTTCAATGAAAGGCATTGATATTGTTGTGCACGGCAATATCGGTCACATGTCTGCTTTTATGGCACAAACAGGTAATTTAGTTGTGCTGGGTGACGCCGGTGATGCACTGGGTGACTCGCTATATGAAGCACAATTATTTGTTAGAGGAACTGTGAAAAGTTTAGGGACTGATTGTATAGAGAAAGAAATTAGGAATGAACATTTACAAACATTAGCCAAGCTCTTAGCTAGAGCAGGTGCTGACGCAAAACCAGAAGAATTTAAACGTTATGGCTCAGCTCGCCAGCTTTATAATTTTAATATAGATAACGCTAGTTCGTACTAAGGAAAAAACATGTCAGACATCCCAAATACTACACCGAGACAGTCAGCAACTTTTGATGAATATACAAACTCTGAGATTCGACGTGCCGCAGCAACTGGAATTTACGATATTAGAGGTGGTGGCGCAAAACGTAAACTACCCCACTTCGATGATTTACTTTTCTTAGGCGCTTCAATCTCTCGCTATCCTTTAGAAGGTTATCGTGAGAAATGTGAGACCAAAGTAACGCTTGGCACTCGGTTTGCTAAAAATCCTATCGAACTCGATATCCCTATCACTATTGCAGGCATGAGCTTTGGTGCCCTCTCTGGCCCTGCTAAAGAAGCACTAGGTCGAGGTGCGACAATAGCAGGAACATCTACTACCACAGGTGATGGCGGTATGACACCGGAGGAGAGAGGACATTCAGAAAAATTGGTTTATCAATATTTGCCATCACGCTATGGAATGAATCCTGATGATCTACGTCGGGCTGATGCTATTGAAATAGTTGTTGGACAAGGCGCTAAACCAGGCGGTGGCGGCATGTTGCTTGGACAAAAAATTTCAGACCGTGTCGCAGAAATGCGGAACCTACCCAAAGGAATAGACCAGCGCTCTGCTTGTCGCCACCCAGATTGGACAGGGCCTGATGACTTAGAAATCAAAATATTAGAGATTCGAGAAATTACCAATTGGGAAAAACCTATTTATATCAAAATTGGTGGCGCTCGACCTTACTATGACACAATGCTAGCAATAAAGGCTGGCGCAGATGTTGTTGTGCTAGATGGAATGCAAGGTGGCACCGCTGCCACTCAAGAAGTCTTTATTGAACACGTTGGTCAACCTATTTTGGCCTGCATTCGTCCTGCAGTTCAAGCATTGCAAGATATGGGAATGCACAGAGACGTCCAACTCGTTGTTTCTGGTGGCATTCGAAATGGTGCCGATGTGGCTAAAGCTTTGGCTTTAGGCGCGGATGCCGTTGCCATTGGAACAGCTGCATTGGTTGCTATCGGAGATAATGATCCCAAATGGGAAGCGGAATATCAAAAGCTAGGATCCACTGCTGGTGCTTATGATGATTGGCATGAAGGGAAAGATCCAGCAGGGATTTCTACCCAAGATGAGACATTAATGAAACGATTTAATCCGGAGCTTGGCGGGCGGCTTCTTGCCAACTACCTTAAAGTTATGGCGCTAGAGGTGCAAACTATGGCAAGGGCTTGTGGCAAAAATCATGTTCACAACCTTGAGCCAGAAGATTTATGTGCTATTACCATGGAAGCCGCTGCAATGGCGCAGGTACCATTAGCTGGTACTAACTGGTACCCAGGTAAAGGAAGCATGTGACATGCTCTATTGAGCCTATGTGCTAGCTCATCAACAAAAGTTACTTATTTCTAATTTAAGAGGCCAATAATAAAAATAAAAAATAGTCCATAAGACATTAACCAACACAGGAGAGACAGATGGCTATAGATTTAGCAAAGTTTGCAAAAGAGAAAGACATTAAATATTTTATGATTTCTTTCACTGATCTATTCGGAGGGCAGCGTGCAAAGTTAGTCCCAACAAGAGCAATCGCAGAAATGCAAAAAGATGGCGCCGGCTTTGCCGGTTTCGCGACCTATTTAGATATGACGCCTGCTCATCCCGATATGTTGGCAGTTCCCGACCCTTCCTCTGTTATCCAATTGCCTTGGAAACCAGATGTTGCCTGGGTAGCTGGGAACTGTGTTATGGAAGACGAGGATGTCGCTCAGGCACCACGAAATATTCTACGACGGTTAATCGATGAAGCTAGCGAACAGGGAATGCGTGTCAAAACCGGCATAGAAGCAGAGTTTTTTCTTTTAACCCCTGAAGGCGATCGCATATCGGATGCTATGGATACGTCAAGCAAGCCTTGCTATGACCAGCAAGCAGTCATGCGCCGTTATGATGTCATAGCAGAGATATGTGATTGTATGTTAGAGATGGGGTGGAACCCGTATCAAAATGACCATGAAGATGCCAATGGACAGTTTGAAATGAACTGGGACTATGATGATGCCTTGGTCACTGCAGACAAACACTCTTTCTTTAAATTTATGACCAAATCGATTGCTGAGAAACATGGTCTGCGGGCAACATTTATGCCCAAACCAATACCCGGTTTAACTGGCAATGGTTGTCATGCCCACATTTCTGTTTGGGATAAGTCGGGCAAGAAAAACACATTTGCCGACAAAAAGAAAGAGCTTCAATTATCAGATAAAGGCAGAAACTTTCTCGGTGGCATTATGACGCATGCTTCTGCACTTGCAGCTATTACCAATCCCACTGTAAACTCATATAAGCGAATAAATGCTCCCAGAACTATCTCAGGGGCAACATGGGCGCCGAATACTGTAACATGGACAGGTAACAATAGAACACATATGGTAAGAGTCCCTGGGCCTGGTCGATTTGAGCTTAGACTTCCTGATGGCGCTGTGAATCCTTATCTATTGCAAGCTGTAATCATTGCTGCTGGACTGGAAGGCATCAAGAATAAAGCGGATCCTGGAAAGCGCTATGACATTGACATGTATCAAGAAGGTCATAAAATCAAAGGTGCGCCAAAATTACCGCTAAACCTGCTAGATGCTTTGAGAACTTTTGATAAAGACAAAGTACTAAAAGCTGCTTTAGGAAACGAGTTTTCTGACTCCTACGTGAAAATGAAAATGGCTGAGTGGAATGATTACTGTAATCATTTTTCATCTTGGGAAAAAGACAATACTTTAGATATTTAAGTCAGTTACTATCCTATGACTTTTCAGTAGAGCCATGCGGATATTTTAACGGCTCTAGACTCCACTTTTATTGAAGTTGATCCGTTTAACATAGAAAAATCTTGCTCTGCCTAACATTGATGGCCATAACGCAAATCTAAAAAAGCGATAAAAAAAGCGATGAATAAGTACCTACTTATTCATCGCTAACTGCTTTTATCAAGGAGATAAAATCTTAGAACTGATATTGTAGACCTAGCTGAACTTCATGTGCCGCAGCTTTATCTACTTTAAAACCGTCGGTAAATGAATCCTGACCTGTTTTTGCTTCACCCAATGAGACATATTGATATTCGCCAATGATGCTCATTTGCTCGTTAATCGCGTAACTCGCACCAATACCTACATTCCATGTGAACTCAGTAGAAGTGGTATCTGCATAACCATCGTAATAACCATCTGTAACACCATCAACCGGATCAAAATCGCTAACTCCAGTGCCACCCAAACGAGCTGAGTAAGAGTTGCGAGAAGCACCGATACCAGCTTTCACATATGGCTTTATAACAGTACCAGTCGGAATATCATAAAAGCCCTCAATTGTTAGTGCGGTACTTTTAATATCACCATTTAAGATAAATTCCTCCCCATCTCTCTCGCCCATACCCAGCTCACGGCTATTAAAATCAGCTTCACGGTAGCTCAAACGACCTTCGACACGGATTTGATCATTCACAGAATAACCCACACCCACTGTGCCAACCATGCCGTCACCAGAGTCAAACTCATTAGGGAAAGTAGTGTCAACACCTAGGTTATTGCCATACGGCTCAGCGTCTTGCGCTTGAAAGCTTTTTCCGATCATCGCGGTGCCATAAAAACCCTCAGCCTGCGCTGCGCCAGAGATACCAACGACTGCTGATACCGATAATAAAGTCATAATTTTAGTAAGTTTCATTTTTTTGCCTTAACGTAAATAGAGAAAATTCCAATTCGCTATCGAATATGCCGCGTAATCTATCAATCTTTTATTATTTCGTGTATCCTTAAATTTTATAATTGATAGTTTAGTAAAACAGAACAATGATTGATTACCTCAGGCACATGGCAATATTCGCTAGGGTCGTTGATGAAGGCTCCTTTCGTGGCGCAGCCAAAAGTCTCAACCTTGCGCCATCACGCATTAGTCAAAACGTCTCCAACCTAGAAGATTATCTCGGGGTTACTTTGCTATATCGCACCACACGGAAAATCTCTCTCACCAGCGAAGGAAAAATGTTTTATAACCGTGTAGCCGACATGCTACGCACAGCAGAAGCAGGACTAAACGATTTAAATATGCTCTCACTAGAGCCGATTGGGCACCTCAAAATGTCACTGCCAGCTTTTATGGCAAGCTCTAGCATCTCTCTCGCTATTGCTGAATTTTCCCGTCAATATCCACAAATTAAGTTATCTCTCTCTTATTCAGACAGACCTGTTGGACTATTAGATGATGGGTTTGATATTAATATTCGAGTGGGCTGGCTAACAGACAGTTCAATGATGGCACGCAAGCTCGGAGAGATAGAGCGAATAATCGTCGCTGGATCAGAGTATGCCAAAAAACATCCTGAACCGATGCACCCTAAAGACCTCGAGAGTTGGGACTGGATCAATTACCAACAACGCGGTGATAATATAGAGCTAACCACTAGAAGTGGCGAGTCAGAGAAAATCTCTGATCAATATCAACTGCAAACCGATAATATAGATGCAATGCTGTACTTTACAAAACAAAACTTGGGAGTCTCAGTGCTACCATGGAATATTGTTGAAGATGGCTTACAATCAGGGAAATTAGTACAACTACTGCCAGACTGGAAACCCAAAACGCTAGGTTATTACGCCGTCTGGGCAGACACCTCACGCCGCGAAAGCCTCACTCTCCTACTAGTAAGGTTTCTCGCCGACAAAGAAAAGAAACGAGAAGCTCTTGATAGGCCTGAGGGCTAAGAAATAAACATAATCAAGTACTTTGCATTATTGACTTTAAATTCTCTACTAACTTAGATTTTTCCTCACTGCCAGTAGTATGAAAGCGCAAAAGAGGGATATCATAACGCTCAAGGACTTTATTTTTCTTACCATCTCGCACAGCCTGAGCAGTGCCTGCTTTGTGGAAACTGTGACCATCTACTTCTATTGCCAAAATCGGTCTTTTACTAATACGATTATAAAGTAAAAAATCGACATGAGTTAACTCATTTGAAACATAATTCCTCTCCACCTCATTTAGCAAAGAATAATCCCGTATAAGTAAGCTCAACCTATATTCAAAGCAAACGCCAATGGTTGAGTAGCTCTGTTCTTGAAGCACCTCTTTGATCAGTCCGTACATTAGATTTTCTGAATCATATTTAGATACTTTACGACTTTTCGTCAAACGAAAATGACGCTCTCTTTTATATTGCTCATACAGATAATCAAATATGGAATTCGTCTTGCTCTCAACCACACCATTGTAGTACTGAATATAATCTATCAAATCTTGAATATTACTGTCTTTGGGCTGCTCATTGCCAGAGACTATGACGCACAGCTGCTTTTTTGCTCGAGATATGGCAACATTTAACAAATATGGATCATCAGAGAAATCGGTTAATTTATTATCAACTGTAGAAAGAATGATGGCTTCCTTTTCACGCCCTTGAAACTTATGCACAGTATCAATTTCAATACCAGTATTTCCCAAGGTTTGATTTAACGAGATCACTTGATTCCTGTATGGAGTGATGATACCGATATCGTAGTTTTCCAATGTAAATGTAGGAAGAACTTCTTTCTCTATGACATCAATTTGACGTTGATTCATCCGCTCTCGTTGATGATTACCTTTAACTGTTTTAAACAGAGAAATTGGCGCATCTTCCTCATTATCTTCAGTCATTATCAATAAATCTCCATTATAAAATTTTTGATTGCAATAATGGATAATCTTAGGATGGCACCTATAGTGCTCTCGCAATAATGTTTTAGGAGCTTCTGGTAAAACACAAGACACTGAACTTAAAAGACTATTTTGGGTATAAAGATATCCTTGGCTCACTTCGGCAACTTCATCAATATACTCTAGCTCTTTTTTTAATTCTTGCGATACAATATTTGGGAGCTGCTTTTCATCTCCAACAATCACTGCATTTTTAGCACATGACAATGCCAATGAACCTGTAGCAACATCTACTTGGGAGGCTTCATCTATAATTATATAATCAAATCGAGCGTGTTGGGATAGGCTACTGCGCGATGCAAATGTTGTAGTTAATACAATAGGGTATGCTTTTTGGAACTCAGATGCTTTCTCCTGAAGATCATCTAGTGAAAATTTAACATTTGAAATCATTCCTTTATTTTGCTTATTAATTATAGCGTGGAGCTTTACTAAGCATTGCTTAGAGAATTTTTCAACAAGATCATTTTGATTATGCTTAATGAGTATTTCTTTTTGTGTTTGTATACGCTCCTCTATCTCTGCCTGCCTAGTTTTATAGAACTGCAACTGCAAGAAAGTTATTATTTCATGACTTTTTTTGTTATAAAAAGCCCAATCTGCAACTCCATAAATAAATCTAGCTTTCAACTTAAAGCGCAAAGTAAGGCTCTTTACCCGCTTTAGCCGCCTCTCAGATATCTCCAATAAATCAAGATATACTTTCGATTTTAATGATTTTCTCAACCTCACATTAGGAAAAAATATTTCCGCTTTTCTAGTGTGTTGTTCAAAATGCTGCCGCTCGGCTTTGAGTGCCTGTAACTCGATATTACCTTTTGCAATTTCTTCCTGCGCTGTAAATACAATATGCAAATTATCATATTGCTTTTGTAAACGATCTTTAAAAAAATCATCTGCCAGAACAGCAGGATCACAAGCTTTTATAACGTCCGGAAACTCCCTATAGTTCTGATTTTCAATAAATTGAACTTTGTTACTTGTTTTGCCTAGCATTGCTGCTAAAAAACCCAGGCTATATTGCGGTAATTTCAGCTTGTCTAACACATTTTCAATCGCGGCATTATTATTGGAGGCTATTAATACGGTCTTATTATCAACGAGCAAGTTAGCAATGATATTAAGAATTGTCTGAGTCTTCCCTGTTCCAGGTGGACCTTGAATAACACTAATTTGATTTGTTAACGCTAGATTTACCGCCTTAAACTGACTGGCATTACAACCAAATGGAAAAATAGGTCGCTTTCCTAGATAAGTCTTTATGGGAAATATTTCAGGATTAAAGTAACTACTCAGTGCTGATCCTTGTTCAATATATTCGATCTTATCGTAATGCGATGCAAACCGCACTTCCCCATTTGGCACTTTAAATAAAATATGTTTCGCAACTTGTCTCATATAGTTAAATACAGATTTTATTTGAATATTTTTCATAGAGTCACTGTATATCGTCAATGAATGTCTAGCATAACTCTGCTCCACACCACTCTTATATATCAGATGCCAATAGTGATGATTTTCTTTTTTAAACTCATAGATTTCAGCAATATCATTTAATGTCTTACCTCCAACTTTTATTAGAAAATCTTTAGGATTCAACCTTTCTGGATTTTTAATAAGAACTATATTTTCAGCACTATAAGTGTAAGTTATGAACTCTTGCTTTGATTCAAAAGTAATATCATATTTGTCTATATCTAGATTATAACGATAGGTATAAATAGATGAGAGAACTCGTCCTTTAGCTATAATAATCTCTTTACGAGTATCCACGTCACACTCTCCTAAGGCGTTATTTGAACCTTCTTAAATCGCCTGATCTTCGTGCGGATATTTTTCATAGGCGATACACTATTGAGTTGAATCATTCGTCCTAAAGTCCATTTTTCATACCATGCTGTTTCATACAATTCTTCATTGCTGAAGCTCGCTATCAAGGCCAATATTTCATCGGTTGTTTCCACCAACTCATCCAATAGTTCATCATAGTCCCATGCCTGATATTCATCATGAAAACTTTGTGCCAACAATCCTAACTGATTCCATTTGTGTCCTGTTTCAGGGAAATCTACTGATAATCCTTTAGCCCGACGCGCGCACCATTTTAAAACCAATCGTCCCCAACCGATAAGATAAGCAACTGTATCACAGACACTTATGGTCGTGCCTTTATTATTGCCTTCAATAGCACACTCTCGAGCGACTGCTTTTGGGATAGAGCGATAATCAACCATTAACTTAGCAAAACTATCACCTATAGCCTGCTCTAGCTCTTCCTTTGATTGCGGTATAGATGACATAATTTATCTCCTTCATTCTCTATATTTGTGCAACTATGATTAGGTACCGTAGATAAGTGATATAGTAATTGAGATCATCGCTAGCCCGACAATAAGCTCTAAGACTTTCCATGCTATCGGTCTTTTAAACAGTGCTGCTAAGAATCGCGAACCATACCCTAGGGAAAAGAAAAATATAAATGAGGCAGTCATTGCCCCGATCGCAAAGATCACCTGATTTGGTTGATACTGGGTAGAAACAGAACCAAGCAGAATGACTGTATCAAGATAGACATGCAGGTTTAACCAAGTAAATGCGGGGCATATGACAACGGCTTTAAACAGAGACCCATTGGACTCGATAGTGACATCCAAAGCGTGCGTGCTGGTCAAAGCTGACTTAATACTCAGGACAGCATAGATTGCAAGAAATATAGCGCCTCCATAACGGGCTATTTCCTCAATTTGCGGAGATTGTTTTACGATTGCCAAAACTAGCTACTCCTAAACCGATTAACAGCGCATCTGATATCGCACAAACCGTACATATAACCAACACATACTGATTCTTTAAACCTTGTTTTAGCACAAAAGCATTTTGTGAGCCTATCGCCAATATTAAAGACAGCCCCAATGAAAAACCAGCGGCAAATGTCGTCATATCAAATACATATTGATAACCTTCCTTACATCATAACTAGAAAATATACCGTGATAAAGCCAGCTCGCTAAACGATTTTTCTACGCCACAGTCAAATGCACAACACCCCTGTCTCAATTAATCGTGAATGTAAACAAAACTTATGTAGCTGTCAGTAGACCTAAGAAAAGGTTATCTAGCGTAGGGAAAAATGGCTGAGCATCTGTATGCATAATGCTACCCAATAACGCATGACAAAACTCCTTTACAGAACAGCTTTCAGTAATATTCTTCGTCACAAACGGATTTGGCGTAAGGAGCTATAGGGAGCTATAGAGCTAAGATGTTATCGCCTGAATATAATAGTTCAAAGATAAGCATATATCTATGCCGCGATTTCCACCACTACTTCTGTTTTAACAGAGTTGGCGATAAAGCATTGCCCATGCGCTTGGTGATGCATTTTTTCAAGCTGCTCTGTCGTGGGTCTCTTATCACCACAAAAACGTACCTGAGGCTTCAAGACTACCTTGGTCATTGACAGCCTACCTTCGCTATCTTTGGCCATGACACCAACGGCATCATCTAAATAGGAGTCAACCACATAACGCCGCTTGGCCGCAATGGATAAGAAAAAAAGCATATGACAGCTAGATAACGATGCCACAAATGCCTCTTCAGGATCAACATTTTCAGCCACCGAATAGGGTAACGGCACTATATGCGGAGAGGAAGATGCCGGCACAGTGACTCCGCCATCAAAATGCCACTCATGGCCTCTGCTATATTGGTTGTCTGTATAACTCTCATCACTGGCTCTTTTCCAGCTAATTTTGGCATAATACTCTGACACTGCTACTCCTAAAGAACCATTAATATGAACTATAAAGCTTTTTAATACCCGTCGGTGTATCTATATAGGCGACTAGATAAGAGGTTTGATCTTCTTGCAAGTCATGAATTTTCACAAGCTCTAAAGCTACAACGGAGCTTAGTCTCTCTTTTAACCAATATGAATGCGAATGATATACTTCCAAACTATGCAGTGTGCAACCCACATTCTTCATAGTTTGAGAGGGGTGAACATCGGCTAGCCATTGTATTGCGTATGGCAACATGCCTCCGCCCAATAGCCTACCATCATCAGGTAGACTAAAATACCAACTTAACTCACCCCGACTTATCAGACTTGATCTTCCCAGTGAGAAATTTGCGTTATTGATTAAAGCACCTAAGTCCGGTGTATTGATCACCCAAGTCAATAGAGTTGGCTCTATCTCTATGTTACTCCGTATAAATGGGTCATCCAAACCATACCAACGTGGATTACTGGGCTGGGGTATTTCATCATTGACAGATATAACCTCTAAAAACAGATCATCCCCAAGCTGCATTAAATGATTGTGCGTTCCCATGCTTGTATGGACTCCACCAAACGGAATATCAACCCCCAGCATATCTCGAACATACTCAACGCCTTGCTTTAAGTTAGCAGCTCCAATCACTAGGTGATCTATTTTTGTTGCCATACTGATCTCTTCTATCCGAATAAAATAAACTCATCTACAGCGCAATACACTAATTAAGCGGAGAGCATTATATTTTCTCGATTAGCTAAAAGCTACAAATGATAAATCTAAAACGTGACAGAAAAAGAATATAGAATCAAGCTAAAATCTCAAAAATAATGAGGTAGCAGCACTATTGTGAAGGATCTTATAAGAAG
>CAKMZF010000041.1 GCA_929200405.1 uncultured Gammaproteobacteria bacterium
GATCGTTACCATAGCTTTTCTTTGCTCACACCTAACTTTTCTAAATATTCCTGATGTAAAGCCAAATCCTCTGGACCTGCTTTGATCACAGGCACCCGCTGTAAATAAGCAGATAGCTCTTGCTCGCTGGAAGCAACTGCGTATTCAAAGCCATCACCAGAACCTTTGCCACTATCATCATCTAATAATGAGAACTGTCCACCCGTTAACCCAAGGTAGACCTGTGCCAATAAATCAGCATCTATCAATGCGCCGTGGAGGTCACGACCTGAGTTATCAACATTAAAACGGCTACACAAAGCATCTAATGTGTTTCTCTGATTCGGGAAATTCTCTCTGGCTAAGACCAAACTGTCTGTAATCAAATTGTTTTCACTGAGACGGATATTACTAGCGCTTAGGTAAAGCTCATGATCTAAAAAATCGATATCGAACTTTGCATTGTGAGCGATAATTTCACTGTTACCAATCCATGTCAAAAACTCATCGACAATATCCGTAAACAATGGCTTATCAACAAGAAAATCATCTGAAATACCGTGCACTTTAAATGAATCGCCAACCAACTTTCCCTGCGGATTTATATAGACGTGATATTGATTATCGGTAATTTCTCTATCAATCACTTCGACACAACCAATCTCAATAACTCTGTCACCTGATTTTGGTGAAAATCCCGTAGTTTCGGTATCTAGTATGACTTGTCTCATTGTTATTATTTCTCTGTAGAAGCCTGTAAACCATGAATGCCTGCATAGCCGGCAGGCTCTGGTTCCCGCCAAGATTTAAGCAAAGTTCTATCGGGGTTAAAAATTTGAATTTCAATAGAGCGACAAATGTCTGCGGTATCCACAGCTGAATCACCCCAGATAGGCAAGCTCATATCCCCGTGTGGACACGCAGAAGCTGCGCAGAGCAAGTCCTGCTCGGCAAAAAACTCCCAATAATCCCCTGCTTGAGCAGGACAGGGCTTCACAAAGTATTGCTCGGTTTCTTTGGTTAAGCCAGTTACTTGGAATATATTAATCACATCATGAACATCTCGCTCATCTAAATGATACGGTAATACAGCTCTAGTTAAATTGGAATGGCAGCAGGTATCTAGCGCTTCTTCAGTCAACATCTGATGAATATAAGGGTCACACCTCGTACCTAGTAGATCGTGACAACCCGCACCATCACTGTCTAAACCATAGTTGATGGTGTCATGAGTAACGGTAAGCATCGGTCTGAGATACGGAAGCACTGACCACAATTGATCATAGGTATTGATATGCGCGCCATAAAGCTGGCGGGTTCTTGATGCCCAAAAACGCTCTCTTGGGTTATGTAGATTCCAAAAGTTTACATCGACCACCTGCGGCCCCTTATCCGCTACTATTCGGCAGATTTGCCCTGCTTTTACTTGCCATGCTTTCGCTGAGCGAGGTGATATAGAAATACACTCAACCGGACTCTCATTAACTACGCTTTCATGCAAGTTGGCATAAAGGGTTTTCTCCAGTTGTAAAAATGCCTGCTTAGTCGGAGAATATAAGGGCTTAATTGTTTGGCTATCTGTCATCAGCTAACTCCTCTGACCATTATTACCATTTGCACTAAGCCTGCTAGAGACTTGGCTTCCATTTTCTCCATCACTCTAGCACGGTGAATCTCAACAGTTCTTTGACTAAGCTCAAGCTCAATCGCAATAACTTTATTTGCCATGCCGTTTAAAATCATATCCAGTACTTGATTTTCTCTAGGCGTTAATTGCTCTAACCGATCACGAATTTCATCACGTTTGGCATTGACATGGCGGTTCTCAGCATCGATATTGAGCGCTTCATCGACCTTATCAATAAGCTCTTGGTCATCAAAAGGTTTTTGAATAAATTCTAAAGCGCCCTTTTTCATCGCTTCAACTGCCATCGGCACATCTCCATGTCCGGTAATAAACAGGATTGGCATAGAGGTGTTTCGGTTATTTAACTCATCTGCCAATTCAAGACCTGTCATACTGGGCATTCTAATATCCACGACGATGCAACCAGGTGTATAAGGAGAAACTTCCTCAAGAAAGCGAATACCTGACTCATAAGTTTTGACCAAATAGCCTTCGCTTTTTAATAATAGCGCAATTGAATCTCTAACCGCCTCATCATCATCGATTATAAATATCTGTTGATGCACAGGTTTTTTTTCTGGTTCTGGTATAAAGTCATCATTCATAGTAAATCCTTTTACTCAATTCTAAAATTATAAAATCTGCTCAATCACTAGCAACCAGCTGTATTTCCACTGCTCTGCAGTGATAACTTTCAGTACTCTCTATTTAAGCATTCCCTAAACAGTTTGCTGTCTCTGTTATTTAATGTTTGATATTGGCTAGAGGCAAGGTGAAAAATAACGATGCACCGGTATTCTCTTGGCTCCTAGGTGGCTGATACTCGGCACATTGCTTTGCCAAACTATCCCACGTCTCGGCCGTGTTATTGGCAAATCCTATCTTGCCACCATGGGTATGAATAATATTCTGACTAATCGACAAGCCAAGACCTAAACCGGTACTCTTAGTGGTAAAAAATGGATCAAATAATTTTTGCTGCTTATCCTCAGGAATGCCTGTGCCTTGGTCAATCACCGTTACTTTAACATAATCGCTTTCTAGTAAATCGGTGCGAATAAACAACTCACTATTTCGATTATTGCTATTTGACATCGCATCTATGCCATTACGAATGAAATTTATCAAAACTTGCTGTAGCTGTATGCCATCAGCCATTACCCAAACTTTGCCCTCAGTGGGGATAAAATGCAATGCAAAATTGTGTAACTTAGCATCTGTCTCCGCTAATACTAAGGTTTCAGTAACCAAAGCATTGATATTAAACAAAGCTGTTTCAGAAGCCTCACGCTTTATTAACCCTCGTAAATGCTTTATGACCTGCCCAGCTCTTTGTGCTTGCTCGCTTATCTTTTTATTTGATTCAATCAAAATATCGGCTTGATCACAAGTTAATTCTATAAAAACAGGCATTGAATCTTGCTCTGTATCTTCTGGTAAGGCCTTTTTTAAGACCCTTTGAATGCTACGCTCGGACACTTTGGCATAGTTAGCAATAGCCGTTAGTGGCTGATTCACCTCATGTGCTATCCCCGCTGCCAGCTCTCCTAATGTAGATAATCTGGCAACATGCACCAATCTGTCTCTTTGAATTCTATCTTCTTCTTCTTGTTTCTTGACTTGCTTCTCGGCTATTATCCGGCGATGAATATCACGAATAATCCATGTATAAGTCTTACGCTGATTCACCACGACTTCGCTGATACCAAGGTCAATATAAAACGAACTGCCATCTTTGCGCTGTGCTTGGATTTGGCGATGATTGCTAACCAGTGAAGCTAGGCCAACAGGATTCACTGCTTTTTTAAAATCCTCCTCTGAATAGCCAATATCATCGAACTTTAAAACTCCTATATGCTCACCAATAATGTTTTCAGCCTTATGGCCAAAAATTTTCTCAGCAGCGGTATTGAAACTGAGGATAATCCCTGTATCACTAACAATAGCCACACCGTCTACTGCAGTTTCAACCACTGCTTTTGCGTGAGCTTGGGATGATTTCAGTTTACGCTCTATAGACTCACGACGTTTGACTTCATCGGCTAATTTCGCCGTTAAAGGGTTCATGCCTTCACGCTTTAAAAAGCAACGAATAACAGTGTTTTTAGTGTTAGGAACCGTTTTACCTTCTATGGAATAAAGACGCTTAGATCTACTCTCAAAATCATCTGCGCTTAAAACGGGCTCATCGCACTCATTACACTCTCGTAAAAAATGCCGGATAATCTGTGCATCAACTTTAAATAAAGTGAAAAAGGATTTGCCGACATGGTCAAACTTAAACTGAAACTGCGTGCTGGCACTATTGTTATAGTCGAGAACAAGGCCATCATCAGCTATCAAAAATAGCGGATCACTGATGCATTGCGAGAATATCTGGAAATGTTCAATCCGCATGTGAGATAATAATATCTTTCAAAACAACTAGTCTACACCTTCACACCTGACGATGAAATACCTACTTATTACCAATGACGTTATTCCCCTAGAAAAACTCAGCGCTTTATTTGCTAAACTTTCGGAGAATCAGTTTAAATGCTACCAACCAAGCAACAGCAGCAATCCAATTTCTGCTCTTTCAAATGCTGCTAACACACTGTTGACAACTTATCAGCTTGATTTATTGATCGATTACAGCGAAGAAATTGATGAACAACTAATTAACACTGTCTCAAATACTTCCCTGAGCCTCGAATTACTCAACAATTACTGCCTGCTACGGATTGATAGAACCAAAGCAATGCTAATCCATAACAGCAAAGCCTTTTCTACCTTGGCTAATTCACTAGAACAGCATTATCAAAGCACTGCTTTAATTCCAAAGACTACCCCAATTCAGTGGATGGGTATTCTCAACGCCACCCCAGATTCTTTTTCAGATGGCGGAATCAATAACAATGATAAACAACTTCGCAGATCTACCCAAGAAATGCTCCGTTCAGGTGTGCACATTCTCGATATTGGCGCACAATCGACACGTCCCGGCGCAATCACCCATTCCATAGCGACAGAGTGGCAAAGACTGCAACCTGCCCTTGAAGTCGTTTTGGATGAATCCAAGCAATGGCCGTTGCATGTTGACATTAGCATTGATACTTTTATTCCAGAAATAGCCAGAAAAGCTATAAAAGCTGGTGCGACTATTATTAATGATGTCAGTGGTCTAGAGAAGCCAGAGATGAGAGAGCTGGTATCGCAATATCCTAATATCGGCTGGATTGCTATGCATCAGTTGGGTTTACCTGCCGACAAAACCAAGAACATACCCACAGACCAAGACCCTATTGAAGTCTTAAATTATTGGGCAGAGCAACTCTATAACACGCTCAAACAAGCGCAGCATTGCCCGCAAAAACTGTATTTAGACCCTGGCATCGGCTTTGGCAAAACCGCAGCGCAAAGTTTAGAAGTTTTAAAAAGATTTGGCGAATTAAAAACCTCGCCAAATTGGCAATGGTTGATCGGTCACTCTCGAAAGTCTTTTTTAAATCCCTTTATATCCGACACCAATACTTCCAGTAGAGATGCCGGCACCATTGCAGCTACATTAGCTTTGCTAGATAAAGGATGCCGGATTTTTCGAGTACACAATATAGAAGACGCCATCGCTACTGCTAAGTTGTATCTTTCAATGAAATAACCTGAAATTTATAACTGGCTGATAACTTACCGACTAATGCTTGGCTACCAATCTCGCACTTCTGCCACCACGACGCTGTGGTTTCATAAAACTAACCCTCTGCATAACTGATGCTTGCTGAAAGTATTGGTAAAGTGGATGATTATCGGCATTAGTATCCAACCACTGTTCAATATTCGCAGCCACTTTAGTTTGTGGCTGTCTTACTAACCAGCAAGTAAAACAACTGCGGTTTATTTTGTCATTGCTTTGGTTTGTGACCCAAAGTTTGGGCACTTTGCAAAATTGATTATTCGCAGGGCATTTAACTGCTCCTGTATGCATAGTTACTTTGGTTTTAAGAGTGCTACTGCCACTGCTGTTGTCGATATTTTTAAAATTGATTTTCATTCGTACGCCATGTTTATTAGTTAAAGGAACATAACGGACGGATACGAGAAATTGAAATACGATAGGTCAGACCAAAACCGTTTCAATTGCCACGCATCGCCCTCCGCGATTGTGGCTGAACAATATGGCTGGTTTCCGGACTTATTTGAGGCTTACGCTTACATTCCCCTTCCAATAAAACTTACTACCAAGTTGAATCGTGGTTAGAATGTCATTACTCAAAAATCACCGTTGCGGGGGCAGTGCAGGCTTTTCACCAGCTTCCCAATTCTCCCTTAAGGGCACCATCTTGTGCAGACAAGAAGACTGTACCACAGTATATTGTGGTTTAAAAGACATTTAATCGAATAGCTATAGAGCAATCCCTTCGGCTTTACTGGTAATATTGTAGCTCTCGGCTCCATGGGTGAGTCTCATTGATAGACACTGTTTTCGGCAAACTAGCTGTCCAAGTGAAGGTATGACTGTTCATCTTCATGTAATGGGGAATCACCTCAGACAACTCACTCATATTGGAAACGATTAAAGCATTACGCCCTACCCAGCCTTTTTGCTTAGCATCCATGGCGCCCCAAGTAATATCAGAGTTTTTAGGCAATTGAAGCACACTGTCAGTGTCTGACAAATTCACTTCTCTCTGCCAAATAAGACGTTCCTTTAAAGCGTAGTGGTAACCAGGAACCGGTAAAGATTGCATTTCCGTGTTATTGCGATGACATACTGGCAATATGGTTAAGTTATCATGGACAACCGTATTGCTGGAATACATAGCACTTAAAGCAGCAAAGCCGCTGCAATGACCAGATAAAACGGTAATGGTTGGCACGGAGCGATCAAACAATATCCGACAAACTCTTACCAAAGCCACTGCCCACTCCTCACACCTCTTAGGATTTAACTTATCGGAGTTATCTCTGTGATACAGCGAGTCAGGCAAAGCCGTGGGGCTATAATCATTAAACTGAATTACAAGTGACTGGTTATTGTGATCCAGTTTGGTTAGCCTATTGAGACAGAGATCTTCAAAAGCTTCTAGCTGCTTTAAGTTCATTTCAGTATCATCAATATCGTTAACCGTAATCTCGGTTCCATAACTATGCGTTTCAACTACCAACCACTCTGGCCATTTAGCATGGATGCTTTTGAGTTTAGGAATGCTTGTTTCCGCTGCTCCGTCCTCTGAATATTCGATAGGCAACAACACTTCTGGTTTAAATAGAAAAAAGTCTGCAATAAAGGCCACATAATCACTGAGCAAAATTCCCAGTGTCTGGGCTCGATTAATCAAGTAGTCACTTATCTTCGAGCCAAAAAACAGTCTGAAAGACTCCGTGTCATCTTTAGAGGTAACATCTTGTGATATCAGTTCTGCATATGCTGTTGAGCTATTAGCTAAAAAACTCCCCAAGTCCTCATCGTCAAGTTGCTCTGCGTAGCGCTGCAGTCTATCGACCCTAAAGTAAGAAATTAATTGTTCAGTAGTCAACGCTGGATTATATTCATCTACTATCCAATCATCGAGAGTTTTCATTGCTAAGCCATAGTTTTGAATAGTTAGCTGAGCAGTTGCTAGCCAAAAACAACTAAAGTCTTGAGCAATATTGAGCGGACTATCATAAATATTGAGAACTGTTTTACCCAGTACTCTCTCGAAAAATAAGCTTACTCGCTCTACCGTTTGTGGCAATGTCTGCGATAAATGACTGATCCCAACATACTCATGAACACGTAGTGGCAACATCCAATGACAGCCACATAATTGCTTGCGCAACGTCTCAGGTAGACCGTTGGCCAAAATACTCAACCCGTGCGTATTGGTAAGGGTGACCAGTGCTGCGTTTGGTTGCAAAAAAGGCGCCAATCTCAGCCATAGGCCTTGTTTATCACTAACTACATCATTTATCGCGCAGAGCACCAAGTCACAGCTGGAAAGTGATTTAATATCATGTTGATAGGTTCTGGCTGTAATATAATGCCTGTAGCTTCGACGAGAGAAAATCCCAGCACTGGTAGTGTATAGCTGATCTATATTGGCATTGATTTTCGCGCAAGGATTCTCCAAATCATCACTGGCTAAATCAAATAACAACACCGGCATGCCGATATTGGCAAATTGAATAGCAAGCTCACAGCCATACCGCCCTGAGCTTAGTATGGCAACTCTATTATAGGTAGGAAATAACATAGTTTACTTTGCAAAGAGGTTCATTGTCCTCGGATATTCCTACATTTAAGGTACGTGGTGCTAATCTTTTTCGAGTTTGGTTAACACAAAAGTCGCAAAGTCTTCTCGTCTATAATACGGATGATGCTCGGTTAGCTTAAGAAATTCCTGCTCTCGCTCTGCTTCTGTTGCAAACCATTTCTCTTGTGGAAACTGATCTCCGATTAAATCTGGATTCGCCATTGGATCATGCTCTGGTAGCTCTAAACGTATGCCGTATTGCATAACAATGCTCCTGTAATAAATATACTAAACTGTAAGGTAAGCAGTTTACTGCCCTTCTCTATTCAAATTACAACTATTTTATCACGCCTGATAAAGAAATATCAGCCCTTAATTTATGGCTAAGTGAAACTACTAGCACTGCAATAAATAACAGGTTCACAAACAGCTACTGACTGGAGTTACGATATCGAAGTTAATACGATGTCGCAGCAATACCCACTATTCAGGATTTATTTGGTACAATAATTGGCAATAATTTTAGATACACAAATTCTAGGAGAATGAATTGGATACAGTAGAACGCGAAAGTATGGAATTCGACGTTGTTATAGTCGGTGCAGGCCCTGCCGGACTCGCAACAGCGATCAGACTACATCAACTGGCCTCTGCCGCAGAGCAAGAGCTTGAAATCTGCGTGCTAGAAAAAGCCTCTGAAGTTGGTGCACATACCTTATCTGGCGCAGTAATTGAAACCAAAGCCTTGGACGAATTGTTGCCGAATTGGCAGGAGATGGGCGCGCCTATCTCAGTTGAAGCCCAAGACGATCAATTCCTATGGCTAACAGAAGAATATTCTTACCGTCTGCCCACTCCTCCACAAATGCACAATGAAGGTAATTATATCGTTCGTCTGGGACATGTTGTTAGTTGGTTAGGAGAGCAAGCTGAGGCCTTGGGCATTAATATCTTCCCTGGTTTCGCAGCCTCAGAGGTGCTTTATCACCCAGATGGCAGCGTCAAAGGGGTGGCAACTGGTGACATGGGGATCGGGAAAGATGGTGCAAAAACGGATAACTACACACCAGGCATGGAATTACACGCCAAGCAAACCATTTTTGCCGAAGGCTGCCGTGGTTCACTAACCAAAGAGCTGATGGAGCGTTTTGACCTTAGAAAAGATGCTCAGGTGCAAACTTATGGCATTGGCATCAAAGAAGTATGGGAAGTAAAAAGCAGTGTCCATAAAGCAGGGACTATTGTTCATACCGTTGGCTGGCCCTTAAAAACAGACACTTATGGTGGATCATTCCTATATCATTTAGATGACAACAAAATAGCTGTGGGCTTTGTGATCGGACTAGACTATAGCAACCCATACCTCAGCCCGTTTAATGAATTTCAACGCTTTAAAACACACCCAACAATACGCAAATATTTCGAAGGCGGCAAACGTATTTCTTACGGTGCTAGAGCCATCTCAGAAGGCGGCTTGCAATCTGTGCCAGCTCTCAGCTTTCACGGTGGCGTATTAGTCGGTGATGGCGCGGGCTTTCTAAATGTCCCTAAAATTAAAGGCACTCACACCGCGATGAAATCAGGTATGTGCGCTGCTGAAGCGGTGTTTGATATGTTACAAGAAAACTCTACTGCTGAAACCTCCGAAGGTTTAATCGCGACCAGCTACCAACAAAAAATAGAAGACTCCTGGATTTGGCCAGAGCTAAGCAAAGTTAGAAATATTCGTCCCGCCTTTACTAAGGGCTTATGGGCTGGCATCGCCTACTCTGCATTGGATACCTATGTCCTCAGAGGCAAAGCGCCTTGGACTTTCTCTCACCATGCCGATAACGAGCAGCTAAAACCAGCCGTCGATTCAACGCCAATTGACTATCCAAAACCTGATGGAGAACTAACTTTTGATCGATTATCGTCAGTGTTTTTATCTGATACTGCGCATGAAGAAAATCAACCTGCACACCTAACTTTGATAGACAGTGCTGTGCCTATCTCGCATAATTTAGCGCTTTATGATGCACCCGAGCAGAGATATTGCCCAGCTGGAGTATATGAAATTATTACCACCAATGAAGAAACGGGTGAGAAAGCTTTGCAGATAAATGCGCAAAACTGCGTGCACTGTAAAACTTGTGATATCAAAGACCCAACGCAAAATATTAAATGGGTAGTTCCTGAGGGCGGCGGTGGCCCTAACTACAATGGCATGTAGCCAACACTCAACAAGAGACAGAGCCAGTTAAGCTACTACTGCTATATTTTCAGCATCAGCATAAAAAATTGCTTATATCCCTGTAAATAACAGTCGTAGCTTGAAATTTTGCTTAAAACCCTAATAATACAACTATGAAATTCACAATGCGCACAAGTCGTTTTGATAGCTGCATATTTGTTAATTAATGAATCATTAGATAAGGAGATCATTATGAATCAAACCATGACCCAACCGGGAGTACGATCAGTTGAAGTGAATCGTGTTCTCAAAAACACTTATATTCTTTTATCATTAACCCTAGCCTTTAGTGCGTTTATGTCCTATGTAGCTGTCGCTACCGGCACAGGTCGTCTTGGCAGTCCTTTTCTAGTTATGGGCGTGTATATGGGGCTTTTCTTTGTTATCTCAAAACTACGCAATAGTCCTCTTGGGATTTTGGCAGTTTTTGCGCTAACAGGCTTCTTAGGCTGGACTCTTGGTCCAATGATTAGCAGTGTGTTAACACTTTCAAACGGCCCACAAATCGTTACATTATCACTCGGTGGCACCGCTGCAATATTCTTTGCTATGTCAGGATTCGCGCTATTTTCTCGTCGTGATTTTGGCTTTATGGGTAATTTCTTACTGATCGGCATGCTTACAGTATTTGTCGTCTCAATCGTCAATTACTTTTTCTTACAGTTGCCTGGTTTGCAAATGGCTATTTCAGGCCTAGTGATCTTAATCTTCTCTGGATTTATCCTCTGGGACACCAGTGATATTATCCATGGTCGTGAGACAAACTACATCATGGCGACTACTGGCATGTATGTTAGTATTTATAATATCTTTGCCAACTTACTAGCTCTGCTCGGTGTCTTCGGTGGCGATGAGTAATAACAGCTATTAACAAAAAACCCAGCCTTCCGCTGGGTTTTTTTATATCTGCTTTTTAATTACACTCTTTTATCTGCTCTATGTCCACTATTATACGACTCAGCTCGCTACCAGTCCCAAAACCAGAGTCTCAACAAGCCATTACTTTAGAAATTCTGGCCAGACTTTGGTTACCAGAAGAAGCCTTTCTCTATGGCGAGCGCTACCAACATCCGATGAGAAAATTAAGCTTTTATGCCTCTCGTTTACTGTTACGAATGACTTTTTCCGAGTATTATCAATGTCCACCACAAGCCCCACGATTTAATCGCTTAGACTCCGGCGCACTAGCGCAAACCAATGACAACTTAGAGAGTCAACATAAGAATCAACTCCTATTTTCTGTGACTCATGCTGTAGACCGAGTTTTCCTTGCAACTATTCCCGCTATAAATGTCAAAAAGCTTGGGATAGATACCGAACCTCTCGATAGAGATTTCAATCCAGATAAGTTGGTCAAGCGTTATTTCTCTGGCGAGGTTCAACAGTGGTTCTCTGGTTTATCGCCTAAGCAAAAGAACCATGCGTTTCTATCGTTATGGACACAGGCGGAGGCTTTTTTTAAAGCGACACAGCTAGGCTTGAAGGGTGGCATTCAAAAGCTAAATTTTCTGATAAATAGACCGGATCCAATATTAAACCAAATACAGAGCAAGCTTGGCTACAAAGCCAAAACTTTAGGTTGGCGCGTTACACAACCAGAAATCCCCAACTATGCATTGGCAATCGCCTATTACGCTAGAAACCGTCGCAATACATATCCTATAAGATACCGTGCAGAGTCTATTAACTCGCTAGAAAACTTTACATAAGAATACTTCAAATAAATAAAGTATCCCTGCACAAAAAAGCCCTAACAAGTATTAAGGCTTTTTAATACTGCTGGACTAGATATTTATAAGTTGAACGTTTGTTCTGCGGTGATCTTTAAACCCTTTTCACTCAGTCCAATCCCTGTGGCAATTTTTTCAATAATACTATAAAGCTCTTTGATTTCTTTGAAATACTCTTTATTAGCATCATCCGTTTCGCCTATCACTTCGCTGATCATTTCATCAGATAACATTTTCATTATCTCAGCCATACTGATTTCATATCTAACCAACATGTCTTTGTCTTCCTGAACATCAGCAAAAGCAGCTTCTATCAGCTCCACAGCTTTATCACCAGCAGCTAAAGCTATTTGCGTTTTGGTTCTTGCCACCAACACATTATCATGGAGTTCTACAGGCAATATTCCCTCAGGAAGCTCGACTGGTTTACCATCTTCAGGAATGTCGACTGTGATACCTAGCATTGGAGCAAATTGCATAAGAGTATTACTATCCTCTAGATTGAATACAGCAACCCCTTCGAGTGATTTTAAATCTGGTTGATCTGTTCCCTCTTGCATCTCAAAAGCAGATAAGGCTACATTAAATCCTGTGAATTGCGTAAGCATAGGGTTCATTGCAAAGTTAAAGCCCATTAATCCTTCTTGGATAGCTTCTTGATCTATTAACACACAATCTCCACCTTCCTGCTGTAGGAAACCAGCTATTGCATTGATATTATCTCGCAGACTTAATAGATTAACGCCTAAACCAAACTCAGCAATAGAATCCTCTATACCTATGGTAGCAGGAATATCTTCACTAATGCTTTCTATGTTTGTTGCAAGCTCAGGGGAAAACTCTAACGTCATACTAATGACATCTGTATCTTCTGTTGATTGTTCATAACCCCAAACCATGCGCGGAATACTATCAATAGCTGTCTCTATAAGTGGTGCACACCCCGGAGGTGCTACCTGTTCTATAGATGGAGCCATGAGAGTCAGCATATTGAGAATTGGATCTTCAATATTGTCGTACTTCTTGCGCAAGATTGTATCTACAATGCGTTGCAGATTAATATAACCCTCAGTCAGTCCATTAAAGTCGTACTGATCACGGATACTAACTAACTCCCCACTATCCCAAACCGAGTCTTTTTCAGGCTCTATAAAGTTACGCTGTAAATAATAATCTTCAAACTCAACAGGAAATGCTGCTAGCACGGAAAAATCATTGCCAAGTAGATAGTAAACTGCTAATTCAAAAGGCAAATCATTATTGGGTATCGCGTACTTTCGAATTTCGACCCCATCCCTAGTGAGAACTTTAGGCTCTGCAAATTCACGCTCTATAAACTCTTTAAAGAGGTCAGTGATTTCTTTAGTATGACCTTGACTGCGTAACACCGGAACTAGGCCATCTAAATAAAAGGCAGTATTAGCAGTTTCAACATTTTCCCAAACTGCGTCGTTTTGGAATAAAGCGATGGCCGAGTCAATCATTCTACTGTAGCCTTCTAGCATAGGTCTTACTTCGTCAGGAATATCAGTAGAATCTTTCTCTATCATCAGACTCAATAATTTTGAGTAACTGTTTCCAAATTGTTGATACATCTTTCTATAGCGTTTAGAAAAATTTTGCGCCTGCTTTGAGCCAAAAGACTGAGTATTACCAAACACCATAAAGGAATCAGCTGGTGCCCATTGCAAAGCAGTGTTTACATAATCGACATCAATCTCGTGAGTCTGCTCGGCAGTAGAGATATTGCTGACCCCTATAACGGCTGCTGTTAAAACTGATTTTACAAAAGACGACTTTAAATAATTTCTAACTGTAAATGACATAAACTCTCCCAATAAATTATTAAAAAATATTAACAGTTATTAATGGGTAAGAACAGGAATCCAGAACTGTTTTTTTCTAAAACAACGGAACTTTTTGAAAAATATTGATTTTTTAATGGAACTACTTATCTATTGCTTGATCTGCGCCAACTTGTTTTTGTAGACTTGCTTCTAAGTGCGCCTTGGCAATTTCAACTTCTAAATCCATCAAGTCATCTTCTAAATCTTCGCGTTTAAGCAATAGCTTTTCTAATTTTTTATCAGGATTAGTTGGGATAACTCTATCCAAAACACTGAACAACAGAATAATTTTTTGAGCTCTGGCGGTAATGCCACGCAATCTATAAGCGCGACTAAGGTTCGACAATGAAGATAGACGGAGCAACTGAAAAGCTCTGATAATCGCGAATACTGGCAATAAAATAATGACTAAGTTAATCCAATGCTTTTTCACGTACTCTATCGGCCTTTCCACCACGGCAACCATGGTCAACAGTTCCACCACAAATGCATACCAAACAATCGCGTTTAAACAATGAAGCAACCAATGCCAAGCCGTGGTTTTGTCTTGATCTAAGACATGTAAAGCATCTAAGGCAAACACAGGTAATACCAGTAAGGTAACCCCCATCATCCACGGCATAACAGCCTGCTCCACGGCCTTAGTAAGCTTCTTACTTCTGCGCTGCCAATGTCGTGTTGGCAGCCAAACATGCAGATTAGGACTGTGCGGAATAGTCACTATTCTCACCATTGGGCACACACAGTTCATGAGCGTAGAGAGCTTTAAACGCATGGCTTTGGGCGTCGGAGATAATACAAAAGCAAATAGGCTATCCGCTATGATAATGAGCCAACAGATAATGAAAACCTCTAAGATAAACACATTATCCCAAAGCGTATTAATATCCTCAGGATTTAATACCCCGTGTGGAATGGTTACAGCGATAATGAACAGCCAGACTAAGCAAACACAATAAAGTATTATCTGACGCGGATAGCCAACTAGCGTCTCACGTAGCCATTCTGCTGGAGCTGAATTCCAGATATTGCGTGCTAATTCTTTCACAAAACAATTAAAATACTATTATAATGATTTTATTATAATATTTTAGTTCCTTTTATACTTATTATTTGCGATCTGCATTAAATCATCTCGATGCTGATTCAGTGCTGTGCTCAAACCTACTGGGTAGGTATGTGGAAACGCCAAGCGCTTATGACTAATATCAAGAGATTGCAATGATCGTGCTGCTCTAGCCTTGATTGCAGTTAAGCTATCTCTCTCAGCAATTAATTTACCCTGCTTAAATAAAGGCTCCAACAGAGACTCGAACCGAGATGAGGTTATCGCTTTGGTACGCAGATCATCATGTGGATCAACGATCATGTTAATCTCTTCGGGATACTCTTTATGACCAGCAATGGCATCAGCAATAAAAGCGCCATCGTCATCATAATAACGATAAACCGATTGAATACCAGGTATTGTCATCTTTGCGCGTTGCTCAGACAACTTCATTTTATCTATCCAGCGACCGTTTTTGGATATAGCGGATAACTTATAAACCCCGCTTAACGCCGCATCATCATAGCAAGTAGCCAATTTAGTACCGACTCCCCAAGCGTTAATTTCCGCCCCCTGTGATACCTTTAAAGATTCAATTACATGTTCATCTAACTCGTTAGAAGCCATTATTTTGGTATTTTTAAAACCGGCTTCATCAAGTTTCTTTCTGGCTATTTTTGAAAAATAAGCTAAGTCTCCACTATCTAATCTAACCCCAAGTAAATCCTGTCCGCGTGCACGCAACTGCTTGCCTACTGTTATTGCGGTGTCGATACCATTGCTGGTGTTATAAGTGTCTACTAAAAAAACACAGTTGTTGGGCATTGCCGCAGCAAAAGCCTCAAAAGCCGCTTGCTCAGAGTCATGCGCCATCACCCAACTATGGGCATGAGTTCCCACTGTTGGGATGCCAAGCAACTGACCTGCAAGCAAGTTAGAAGTACCATCAAAGCCACCGATATAACTCGCTCTAGCCACAGATAACGCAGCTAAACCTTGTGCTCTACGCAAGCCAAACTCAAACAAGCTATCTTCACCAGCAACCACTCTTATTCTTGCGGCTTTTGTAGCTACTAGAGACTGGAAGTTAATGAGATTAAGCAACGTCGTTTCGATAATTTGCGCCTGCAAAATAGGACCACGAACTTGCAGCAACGGCTCATTCGGAAATACAATGCTGCCCTCTGGTATAGCATCTATATCACAACTAAATTGTAGAGTGGCTAGGTAGTGTAAAAAATCTTGGTCATATAATACAGCGCCATTTTTATCGGTAATCTGCCCTAGAAAATCCAGTTGCTCTTTGTCAAAACTGAAGTTAAGTAAATATTCAATCGCTGAATCCAGCCCTGCACTCACCACAAAACTACCACCAAAAGGATTCTTGCGGAAGAATAACTGAAAGTTGCTTTCTTGCTCAGCCATTCCTTGCTTCCAATAAGCATAAGCCATACTTAATTGATATTGATCAGTATGCAGCATCAACGGATTTGAAAAGGTTGGCGTAGTTGACTCGTTGGGCAATTCAGACCTAGAGAATAACTGTTGAAACATAGGCAATGCCTCCGAGCATAGCTGATGTAGAGACTGTTTGCACTCTCCACAAGAAAAAATAGGTTAATTGACCCCTGATTATTATATCAAGAGTAAGTTTGGCATAAAGAAAGCAATGAAGAATTATTAATCTAATGGTCCACGCACATAGCTAAAATAAAGTTCAAAAACGCTTAGTTAACCAAAATTTGATTATGTTTGTTTAGAAAATCTTCTAATCCAGTATCATCAAAGGGCCAAGCTAGCTCTAAATCAGAGCCCGCTATCTCAGTCAAAGACATTGAAGCGTCGGGAATATAAGCCAAAACTGGAATACGCACTTCATAGAGATTATACAGAGCATCTGCAAAGTCTGTTATTTCTATCTCTGCTGGTAAATATCCCAATGTCTGTTCACACAAAACCAAGGCCTCATGGCATAAATGACACCCATCTGTACCCAGAAGTCTTATTTTAGCTAAAAAGTCAATATTATATTTAGTCATTTATTTAAAATATTTTATTAAAATGGGTTGTTTTTAGAAGTTTTGTGCCTAAAATAATACTCCATAATTTTTAATACGTAATTACGAGTTTCAGGGTAGTTAGGGATTCTAAAGTCTTTAGAAATTATCGTGCCCTCACCAGCGTTATAACCCGCTAGTACCAGCATAATATTGCCATTGAAAAGCTTAATTAACTGCTTTAAATAGGTACTGCCTCCGCGAATACTCTGTTCAGGATCTAAGCGATCCGTAACCCCAAACCGCTCTGCGGTCGCGGGCATAAGTTGCATAAGTCCGGCTGCTCCAGCTGAGGAAATACTATTAGGGTTATAACCAGACTCTGCGCGGATAACAGCATGCAGTAATACTGGGTCTAGATTATTTAATGCTGCATATTTCTGTATCAACGAATCATATTTTTGTGCCTTTGCACTATAGCTGTATTGTCTATCTAAGGTATCTTGATAGCTAAATTTGGAAACAAAATCACCCAAATCATCTATATAACCATCGGCAAAATCATCAGTAAAATCTGGATCAAAGTCGAGTCCATCTAAAAATGAGTCAGATGATGGATAAGTGGAAAAATCTTGAGGACCATCATTATTCACGTCAGCAATCTTTTTAGCGCCCTCTCTAGGGATGCTTGTGTAATGCACCACCCCATTTTTATCGACATATTGATACAGAGATGTCGAATCAAGAGCTCTTGCTTCAACCGATGCTATATTATTGCCATTTACCAAAATCTCCGAGGCATAAATGGAGATTCCAGCAGGCGGTGGCGTTGTCGAGATTATTTGATTCCCATTGTTATCGATATAAGTATAGATTTTCTCAGCAAACAGCGCTGGAGCAACAGAAAAAATCAATAATAGTACTGCTAACCCTTTCACGATGAGCAAAGCACTCAAAGATCGCATCATAAGATGCTTCCCTTACAGCTCTCTAAGCAATAGACGTTGATTCTCATTACAAATATTTTTATATACAGCTTATATTTGTCTAAATTGTAGCATTTATTAACAAAACTGGAACTTAGATTTTATGATTTTGCTAAACTCTTTTAACCAGAGCCTGACGATTATTGGCTTTTTATAAACGTCACAACCTCTGCCAGAAATATTTGGTTTAACGGAAGTGACGGCTGTTGGTAAGTTGCTATGTTTGCTTTACTATCCATTGGAGCATTTTTCAGAATGTGATTCATACCTGCTATGATGCTAAGCGTCGTATTATGAGCCGCTTGATGTAATTGCTCCGCACTCTCGACAGTAACTTGGGCATCTGTCGTACCCTGTATTATTAAGATGGGGACTGCTAATGTTGAAATTTCTACACAAGGATTATAGGCAAACCAAGATATTAAATAGGGCTGTACCGAATGGCGGAAAAGTACCTCTAGCTCAGGTGGATAATCATTTACCAATACTCCTGCAGAAAGTTGATCAAGAGTTTCCTTGCCTTGCTGGCGAAGTTTCTCTGACATCCCCGATCTTAGAATCTGCTGCTCTATTTCAAGATTGGCAAATGTTGATATTCCAGCTACTGAAATAAAGCTATCTACCCTTTCCTGCTTTGCGGCTAACATCGCTATTAAAGAGCCTTCACTATGCCCTAATACTGTTATTTTTGAAAATCTTTTATCTGCCTTTAAATGCCGTAATAAGTAACCAGCATCATCTATTAAAGTCTCAAACTTAAGATCGGCTTCGCAAAAATCTTCAGCCCAACTCTGTGCTACGCCTCTTTTGTCATAGCGTAATGCGGCAATATTATGCAGTGCAAGATGTTCTGCCAATAATCTCAGTGAATTATTTTGTGTGTATAGAGAGTTTCCATCTCTATTCGTAGGACCAGAACCTGCAATAATAAGAACCACATGGTCAAAAGTATTACTTTTTGGAACTGTTAGCGTGCCCTTAATTCCATTGCAATCAATTTGAGATTCTATAATTTCATAAGTACCGTAGCCCAAAACTGCCACCTTTCTATCCTGACTTGTCTTTGCGGTTGAGTTTTCAAGAAATGCTTCTCAAAAGAAATTAACTCGCTGATGCTGTCTTACCTATACTAGCAATCTACAAAAACGACTTTCATTGTTTTTTGCTTCAACACACTAATGATTATCAATAGGTATTGGTGAAACATCAGGTTCGATAAAATCAGCTCTCGCAGGCTC
>CAKMZF010000042.1 GCA_929200405.1 uncultured Gammaproteobacteria bacterium
TCATGGTATTGATTTGATGGCAAAGAACACTCCACCACCGTCCCCTCCAAAATGGTATTTCTTTGAGGGTAAATCTACTTTAGGTGGCGATGTGGTTCCTCATCTGACTGAAAAGCAAGGACAGTTTAGAAAATGGTTAAAAGATAATTTACAGAAAGCAAAAAACGGTGTTAATAAAGGCGGTACTTGGTCAGATTTGAAAGGCGATAAAAAGTTTTATGATGGTATTCTTGATGAATTGGAAATGGGCAATTTTGAGTTTATTAAAGCCGATGTGTTTATGGATACAGCAGGCAAGCTCGCCAAAGAAATTGGGTTTACTGCAATAAAATAAAGATAAGGAAAATATGGAAAAGGTCTTAGTGTACTCGTTAGAATATTATCAGAAAACTATTGATGCAGACTTTGCATCTTCGGACTCAGAAGACACGCTTTATCAGCTAGAAAAGCTACAAAGATATTTGTTAAATGATTTAAATATAATTCTATTGAAATCGCGATTTTTATGGATTTTTGAAGATAATAAACCTCAATATAACCATGCACGATTACATAACAGTTCAAATATAGAAGTATTGCTTCAAGAGCTCATGGGCTACCTGTATCTACAAGATGCGCTTGCCTATAATAATTTGCTTTATGGAACATACGATATGAATAATTTTGTGGAGCATGGTTTAGCGCTGAGCAAGATATTGGCATTTGGTCGCATCGACTGGGCAGAGGATTTATATCGTCTTGGGAAAGAATCGATTATTGCCAAAAAGCATTTGAGTCCAAGAGTTGATCCACAGACTCAGTTTCATTACCCCCAACGTATGGGGGTATTCTCAATGGAGCTAATGGCTCAGAGAGCAGGGGAAGTGATAGACTGGGAAGCAGCAGAGGTTATTAATATAGATGCTTTTTACCTTCAAGCGGCTAGAGAGGCCTATCATACCGAAGATGAAGGTTTGTTGATGGAGTGGCTCATGGCTATGGCAAATGCTCATGTAGCGTTGTCAGCGGAAGATGATGCAGGCGATGACTTTTTGAATGGCTCAGAGTTTGAAAATGAACCACTTGAACATTTGTGGCCTTATGAGATACATGCGTTGTTAAAGCTCAGGAGAGAAGCAGGGCGCAGCACGATAGATCTTAAAGAGATAGATCACCCTTTATTCCAACAACCCTTTGCGCAGTTACCAGAGAGTCCCACATCAGTATGGCAGCCTAGAGCAGAGTTATTAGAAGATGATTTGCTGAATAAAGTCTTTGCAAAGATGGCTCAAGATGAATCCCGTTTGAGTTACCTCAAAGAGATGGTGTATCAAGTGCCTAAAACTATTTAAAGCCAAAAGAGATATACTAAAGGGGAGCGATAAGTTCCCTTTTTCATACGCTCATGGTATAGATTTAATGGCAAAGAATGTCGAAACGAACAAAGCCAACATGCTCACTAGAGTTCTGGCTAGAGATGGTTCAAGAAGTTGTCGATGATAATCGAGGACAGGTAGTCTCTCGTTTTTTATGCCGAAAAAGGAGGTTGTTTAGTTTATGGCGGCACACTTACGATCATTATTATTTTTCTGGAACTTGGCGGCTATGAAAAAATATAAAGCTAACATTTCGGCGCTTAGCCTTGAAGGCAGTGGGCAATTTTGGCATAATCCTTACGTTTGTGGTTAGGGCTTTGAGGAGCACTAACCTTTTGTTTATGTGAACTCTTTAATGAGTTGTTTTTTGCTCTAAAAAGAGTAAAGCAAAATTAAATGTTTATCGTTTGATAGCATTTCACTAAGCAGCAAACGCTAGAAACAGATTATTTACTTTTCAAGAGAGAGATCATGGTGCGTATTGCTATTGCTGGAGCCGCAGGACGAATGGGTCAACAACTAATTCGTGCGGTAGCAGAGTTAGACAACGCCATACTTTCTGCTGCTTTATCTCTTCCGAACACCCCGGAAATTGGCCAGGATGCTGGCGTTGTTGCTGGGCTATCTCCACAAGATATTATTATTCAAGATACTTTGCCCGCTGCCGACGAGTTTGCAGTGATGGTTGATTTTACCCATGCTTCTGCGACGGCGGCGAATGTTGCACATATTGTTGCGACTAATCGAGCATTGGTGCTTGGAACAACGGGTTATGATGATGACGTCAAAGCGCAGATAGCTGAGGCAAGTAAAGTCGTTCCTATTCTGATCGCTTCTAACTATAGTTTGGGCGTGAATGTGACCATGAGGTTGCTGGAGATGGCGGCTAAAGCGCTGGGGGATGTGGCGGATATTGAGGTGATTGAATCTCACCATAAGCATAAGGTTGATGCACCATCTGGCACAGCGCTTTCTATGGGTGAGGTATTGGCAGAGGCGACCGGCAAACAGTTACCTGATGATGGCGTTTATGCCCGTGTTGGTCAAACTGGTGAGCGTGAGAAGGGTACGATTGGCTTCTCAACGATTCGAGGTGGTGATGTTGTGGGCGAGCATACGGTGATGTTTTTAATGAATGGTGAGCGCGTAGAGATTACTCACCGAGCGATGGATAGAATGGTTTTTGCTCGCGGTGCAATTAAGGCAGCGCAGTGGTTGGCCGATAAGCCTGCTGGTTTGTATGATATGAATGATGTGCTAGGTCTTAAAGTTTAGCTTTAGATTTAACTGGTCTGAATAAGTTTGTTTGAATAATGTTTTAGACCTCCTAATGAGGTCTTTGTTTTAATTGAGAAAAGAGGTCGGCTTTGAATAATTCAGAAGCGAATAGTGCTATAGGGAGCGAGCCAGTGCAGGCTATTTTAGCGCTAGCGGATGGTTCGGTTTATTACGGTGAGGCATTTGGTTACCGTGGTGTTGCTACCGGAGAAGTGGTTTTTAATACTTCTATGTCTGGGTATCAGGAGATTTTATCTGATCCTTCTTATGCTCAGCAGATGGTGACTTTAACTTATCCTCACATCGGTAATGTCGGCACTAATAAAGTTGATATGGAGTCTAAGCAGACTTTCTGTACGGCGTTGATTATTAAGGCTTATCCTAAGCAGACCAGTAATTATCGAAGCACTGATACTTTAGATGCTTTTATGAATCAGCAAAAGGTCGTGGGCATTCACAGTTTGGATGTGCGTAAGTTAACCAGAGCGATACGCACCAACGGCGCGCAAAATGCGGTTTTGGTTTCAGATGGCAGTTTGACTGTAGATGAGGCAGTCGCAAAAGCCAAAGGGCTGCCGTCTATGAGCGGTCAAGATTTGGCAAAAGTGGTGTCAACTGAGGCGTCTTATGTCTGGAATGAGGGCAGTTATGATGTGGTGAAGCAGCGCTTCTCTCAGCCGCCTGCCAAATACAAAGTCGTGGCTTATGATTTTGGTATTAAGACTAATATTTTGCGTTTGTTAGCGGATAGAGGTTGTGAGGTCACAGTAGTACCAGCGCAAACTCCAGCAGCAGATGTGCTGGCGATGTCACCAGATGGGGTGTTCCTCTCTAATGGTCCGGGGGATCCTGAGCCGTGTGATTATGCGATATCAGCGACCCAAGCTATATTGGCTTCTGGTACTCCTGTTTTTGGTATTTGCTTAGGGCATCAAATTTTGGCTTTGGCTTCTGGTGCTAAGACTGAAAAGATGAAATGCGGCCATCACGGTGCTAATCATCCTGTGAAAGATCTGCAAACTGGAACGGTAGCAATTACCAGTCAAAATCATGGTTTCCATGTGGCTGAGACAGAGATGCCTGCGAATATGCAAATCACCCATCGAAGTTTGTTTGACCAGACGATTCAAGGTGTAGAGCGGACTGACTGTGCTGCATTTGGTTTTCAGGGACACCCTGAGGCAAGCCCTGGACCTAAAGACATCCAGGTTTTGTTTGATAAATTTATAGATATGATCTCCGCAGCGAAAGCGGCTTAACTGAGTAGACGGCAAAATAATATGGGCAAACGCACAGATATCCAAAAAATTCTTATCATCGGCGCAGGACCAATCGTTATTGGTCAGGCATGTGAGTTCGATTACTCCGGTACACAGGCTTGTAAGGCTCTTCGCGAAGAGGGTTATAAAGTTATATTGGTGAACTCCAATCCTGCTACGATTATGACTGACCCTGATATGGCAGATGAGATTTACATCGAGCCAGTAGAGTGGAAAACGGTTGAGCAGATTATTGCTAAAGAGCGACCAGATGCTTTGTTGCCAACAATGGGAGGCCAGACGGCGTTGAACTGTGCCTTAGATTTAGATCGTCATGGGGTATTAACTAAATACGGTGTGGAAATGATCGGTGCCAATGCTGATGCTATTGATATGGCTGAGGACAGAGAGCGATTCCGTCAGGCAATGACGGATATTGGTATAGGTACGCCGCAATCTTTTATCGCTCATTCTGTTGAAGAAGCGTTGCCAAGTATTGATGCTTTGGGCTATCCAATTATTATCCGTCCATCTTTCACTATGGGCGGCAGTGGCGGCGGTATTGCTTACAACAGAGATGAGTTTATCGAGATTGTTGAGCGCGGTGTTGAGATGTCGCCAACTAATGAGGTCTTGCTTGAAAAGTCGCTGTTGGGTTGGAAAGAATATGAAATGGAAGTGGTGCGAGACAAGGCGGATAACTGCATTATCGTTTGCTCTATCGAGAATTTCGACCCTATGGGTGTGCATACGGGTGACTCGATAACTGTTGCTCCGGCACAGACGTTAACGGATAAAGAGTACCAGATATTGCGGGACGCATCGCTAGCAGTTTTACGCAAAATCGGTGTTGAAACTGGCGGCTCAAATGTGCAGTTTTCCACTAATCCTGAAACGGGTGAGATGATTGTTATTGAGATGAATCCACGGGTTTCACGCTCATCTGCACTGGCTTCTAAAGCAACAGGTTTTCCAATTGCTAAAATTGCTGCCAAGCTGGCAGTGGGTTATACCTTAGACGAGCTTAGTAATGATATTACCGGTGGTCTAACGCCTGCCTCTTTTGAGCCGACTATTGATTACGTGGTGACCAAAGTGCCACGTTTTACTTTTGAGAAATTTAAACAAGCCAATGACCGTTTGACCACGCAGATGAAATCTGTGGGCGAGGCGATGGCGATTGGTGGAACTTTTCAAGAGTCTTTGCAAAAAGCGTTACGCAGCTTAGAGGTTGGCAGCTGTGGTTTAGATGGTATATATGCAGACATACCGGATGAAGAGCAGATGGATACTATCCGTCAAGAAATCTCACAGCCCGGTGCGGACCGTATCTGGTATCTAGCGGATGCTTTCCGTTACGGCATGAGCTTTGAGGAGATCCATAAGCTGACCAGCATTGACCCTTGGTTCTTGGCTGAGGTTGAAGATATTATCAACACAGAGAATGCCCTAAAGGCGACTACGCTTGTAGACTTAGATGCTGTTAAGCTTAAGAAAATAAAACAAAAAGGTTTTTCGGATAAGCAAATAGCTCAACTAGTGGGTGAGACAGAAACAGCTGTGCGTCAATATCGCCATGCACAAGGTATTCACGCGACTTATAAGCATGTTGATAGTTGTGCTGCTGAGTTCGAGACAACCACAGCTTATCTGTACTCCACTTATGCAGATGAGTGCGAGGCGAATCCAACCGATAACAAAAAGATCATGATTCTCGGCGGTGGCCCAAACCGTATCGGTCAGGGTATTGAGTTTGATTATTGTTGTGTTCACGCTACTCTAGCACTGAAAGAAGATGGCTATGAAACCATTATGGTTAATTGCAACCCTGAGACGGTTTCTACCGATTATGATACAGCAGATAGACTCTATTTTGAGCCATTGACACTAGAAGATGTGCTTGAGATTGTACGCGTAGAAAACCCAGATGGCGTGATTGTGCAATACGGAGGTCAAACGCCTCTGAAATTAGCACGGGCATTAGAGGCTGAAGGCGTTAAAATTATCGGTACGTCACCAGATGCGATTGATGCCGCAGAAGATCGCGAGCGTTTCCAGCAGCTATTGAATAAGCTGGATTTAAAGCAACCTGAAAACGCGATTGCTAGAAGTGAAGCCGAGGCATTAGCGCTGGCGGATTCGGTTGGCTATCCGCTAGTAGTTCGTCCTTCCTATGTGTTGGGTGGGCGTGCAATGGAGATTGTTTATACGCTTGAGGAGCTTAAGCAGTATATGACTCATGCTGTAGAAGCCTCTGATGATGCGCCAGTCTTGTTAGATCGCTTTTTGAACAATGCGATTGAAGTTGATGTGGATTGCGTTAATGATGGCGAGCAAGTCGTAATTGGTGGCATTATGGAGCATATTGAGCAGGCAGGTGTGCACTCTGGTGACTCTGCTTGTAGCTTACCGCCTTACACATTAAGTGCAGAAATACAGCAACGCATAGCAGAGCAAACCAAGGCAATGGCGATTGGGTTAAATGTACGGGGCTTGATGAATACTCAGTTCGCGGTGCAAGGTGATGATATTTATGTGATTGAAGTGAACCCACGAGCTTCTAGAACGGTGCCATTTGTGAGCAAAGCAATTGCTAAGCCATTGGCTAAAATTGGCGCGAGAGTAATGGCTGGGCAAACCTTAGCAGCGCAGGGCTTTACCGAGTCAGTTGTGCCAAAAATGTTCGCTGTTAAAGAAGCGGTCTTTCCGTTCGTTAAATTCCCGGGTGTGGATCCAATATTAGGGCCAGAAATGAAATCTACCGGTGAAGTGATGGGGTTAGGTGCCAGCTTTGGTGAAGCATATTTAAAAGCGCAACTAGGGGCTGGTAACGGTTTGCCAAAAACTGGAAACGCTTTTATTTCGGTGAAAAACTCAGATAAAGAAGTTGCTGTGCAAACGGCACGAAAGTTAGCTGGAGTGGGCTTTACGATATACGCGACCAGTGGTACCTATCAGGCGATTACTGATGCGGATATTCCCTGCGTCAAAGTTAATAAAGTGAATGAGCAGCGACCGAACATTGTTGATAATATTAAAAATGGCGAAATCCATTTAATTATTAATACCACTGAGGGTAAGAAGTCTATTAAAGACTCGTTTGCTATTCGTCGTGAGGCATTGAGTAATCGTGTTAGCTATACTACCACTGCCGCGGCAGGTATGGCGATGGCATTGGCTATGGAAGTCATTGAGACCAAAATTGTTGAAATTAAAGAAATGGCATAATGCTGTTTGGTTGTTAAATGATGTCAAGTTGAGAGATTCTTTGCGCCGTTAACTACTCTGGATTTGCCAATGAAAGGCTTGACGAGTATGGTAAAGGGATTAACATACGCTTTACTTGAATGTAATAATTGTGATATCAGAGCTATATCAGCAATAAATTTAGATAATATTTCTTTCACCCCATTTGACTTATTGATTACAAAGATCAATAAGTCAAATGGGGTGAAAGAACAGAGATAGACGAGAATAGATATGAGTACAAGAGTGCCAATGACACCACAGGGTGAGGCGAGTCTACAAGCAGAATTAGAAGACCTAAAGAGCGTCCAGCGCCCCGCGGTTATTGCATCAATCGCAGAGGCAAGAGAGCATGGGGATCTTAAAGAAAATGCCGAGTATCATGCTGCGAGGGAGCAGCAGGGCTTTATCGAAGGTCGTATTAAAGAGATTGAAGGCAAACTGGGCAACGCGCAGATCATTGATGTTAAGACTTTGCCGCAAAATGGGAGAGTAATCTTTGGGGTTACTTTAGAGCTAGAAGATGTGGATACCGGTGATACCATTAAGTACAAGATCGTCGGAGAAGATGAGGCTGATATTAATGAGGGTAAAATCTCACTTGGTTCACCCATTGCTCGTGCCTTGATCGGTAAAGAAGAGGGTGAAGAAGTAGATGTTCATACCCCCGGCGGCAGCAAGACTTTTGAAATTGTTGAAGTTAGCTATATATAAGTAATACAAATATTGGAGACAAACTTGTTTTCCGAAGTTTTGAGTATCTTATATTGATATGCGGCATTTTTGCCGCCTTTTTGTTTGTTACAACAACTTGTTATTATTTTCTGTGGGAGAGTATAAAAAGGCGTTGTTACAGCTCTGAGATTAAAGTGACAGAGATAGCCAATAATCAATCCTTAATAGAATAATAGCGAGTAGTTATGTTTTCAGATTTATCCATTTTGCCACCAGACCCGATATTAGGCTTGGGGCAACTATATAAGCAAGATCCTAATCCAAACAAAATAAATCTCTCGGTGGGTGTTTATCAGAACCCTGAGGGAATAACGCCGATTTTTGCGGCTGTTAAGCAAGCTGAGCAGCAAATGCTAGCGGCACAAAATACCAAGACTTATATTGCACAACAAGGTGATGACGCTTTTTTGGCAGGCATGGCGACATTATTATTAGGTGATGCTTTGGTGGCAGAGCTGGGCGACAGAGCTGGCGGGGTAATGACTCCCGGTGGTTGTGGTGCGTTGCGGATGTCTGCAGAGTTGCTAATTGACAGTGGCAAAAGCAAAACAGTTTGGGCGAGTGATCCGACGTGGGCAAATCATTTTCCGTTACTGCAAAGTGCAGGTTTGGAGTTGAAAACCTACCGCTATTATGATGCCGAGACTAAAGGTGTGGATTTCCAAGGCATGGTGGATGCGCTGTCGCAAATTCCAGAAGGAGATACCGTGTTGCTGCATGCCTGTTGCCATAATCCGACTGGCGCTAACTTAACCAAAGTGCAGTGGGATGAAGTTATTGGTATATTGGCACAGCGCCGTTTATTGCCTTTTATTGATATCGCCTATCAGGGGTTTGGAGATTCTCTAGACGATGATGCCTATGGTATTCGTGAAGCAGTAAAGCGTTTACCGGAAGTGTTGATTGCTGCCTCATGTTCGAAGAATTTTGGATTGTATCGCGAGCGTACAGGGGCGATATTGGTAGTTAGCGATACCGTAGAGACGACAAAAGCAGCGTTATCTCATGTTATGGGTGCAGCCAGAAAGTCCTATAGCATTGCGCCGTATCATGGTGGTGGCATTGTGGGAACAATCCTCTCGGACGCAGGGTTGACCGAGATGTGGAAGACAGAGCTTGAACAGGTTCGTCTGCGTATGAAGAGTCTGCGTCAGCAGCTTTGTGATGGACTAAATACTGCCCAGAGTCAGCAGAATTTTGATTTTGTGGGAAAGAGTGGCGGCATGTTCTGTTATCTCGGTATCAGCCAAGCACAGATACTTAAACTGCGTGCAGATTATGGTATTTATCTGCTAGATAGCTCACGGATTAATATTGCGGGATTATCAGAGGTTAATCTACCTGTAATTATTGACGCTGTTGCTAAGACAATGGAGTCTTAAAAGACAATACCAGCATTTAGACGAACAACTATTTAAAGCGCACACCAGATATTTGATATCTGGTGTGCGCTTTTTTGTTAGTCCCAGTGTTTAGCAGCAGCTAGACTGAGATATGGAAAAGCCTAGTTGAGATAAGTAAATCATGAAAATATTTGATGATAAAAATCAGACTCTGATGATTCAAGGGACGACATCAGATGCTGGAAAAACAGTTTTGGTGGCGGGGCTATGTCGAGTATTGGCTAGACACAACGCCTCAGTAGCGCCACTTAAGCCACAGAACATGGCGTTAAATAGCATGGTCACTATTGATGGGGGTGAGATTGGTCGAGCACAGGCGTTACATGCTGAGGCTTGCTATTTGCCTGCGCATACCGATATGAATCCAGTGCTGCTAAAGCCCTCGACAGACACAGGTGCGCAGGTGATCATTCATGGTAAAGCGATTTCTGCAATGGAAGCGGCGCAATTCCATGACTATAAAAAGGTTGCGATGGGCGCTGTGTTAAAGTCGCATCAACGACTCACGGCACGTTACCAAAAGATTATCGTAGAAGGTGCTGGCAGTCCAGCTGAGATAAATCTCCGTGAAGGAGATATCGCCAATATGGGTTTTGCAGAAGCAGTAAACTGCCCGGTGATATTAATTGCCGATATTGATCGCGGTGGGGTATTCGCTCATTTGGTTGGTACGCTAGAGCTGTTGGCTGCATCAGAGCAAGCCAGAGTCATAGGTTTTGTCATTAATAGATTTCGTGGTGATATTGCTTTACTAAAACCGGGGCTAGATTGGCTGGAGCAAAAAACCGGTAAGCCTGTGTTGGGCGTACTGCCATACCTGCAAGATTTCTATTTAGATGCCGAAGATGCCATCAGCACTCTACAAATAACTGGTAGTGGGAAAAAGCTAAAAGTTGTGGTTCCCGTGCTATCTCGCATCAGCAATCATACCGACTTTGATCCGCTGAGACTTCATCCTAATGTTGATCTAACCTTTGTTTCTGTAAATGACGATAATATAGAGGCAGATCTCATCATATTGCCAGGCTCTAAGAATGTACGCGCAGATTTGGCGCTGTTGCTAGCAGCAGGCTGGCGAGAGAAGCTGCAAAGGCATCTGCGCTATGGTGGCAAACTATTGGGGATATGCGGGGGTTACCAGATGTTGGGTGAGATTGTGTCTGACCCTGAAGGAATAGAAGGCCTAGCTGGCGAGACCAATGGTTTTGGTTTTTTACCTCTTAGAACAACGCTGGAGGCGCATAAGCAACTGCGGCAAGTACAGGCGCAGTTGGCAATGGATATAGTGCCACGTAATGATGATGTGCTAATCACGGGTTATGAAATACATTGTGGCACCACAGAGGTTGTTGACGGGCATTCTCTATTAACCGAGGTGAAACACCTTTTGCTTCCAGCGTTACCAGATGCTGTCCAGACTCACTATGAAAGCATCAATGATATGGGTTGGCAAAGTGAAGATGGCCAGATATTGGGATGCTATATTCATGGTCTGTTTGATACACCAGCAGCATGCCAAGCCTTTTTAACATGGGCAGGGCTAACAGAACAAGAGCAGGTGGTAGTAGATATCGCTGCGAAACGAGATACTCAACTAAACAGATTAGCTGACTGCTTAGAGGAGCATCTCTCGGATGATTTTATGCAGGCGCTGTTGGTATGAGTGTCTCGCCAGTAGTAGGGATTAAGTGATTATCTTAGTCTTTATTGCCGATAGAGCGGACAGCGGAGATCACCACAAAATAGAATGAACAAGCAATCCAGATCCAGAAAATTACTGGCGAAGCCTCCTGTGCTTTTTCAATGCTGGGGTGAATCAACACTAATCGCAGAGAAGTTGCGCCCCAGATAAGAGTGATGGGCACTGTAAAATTACGCCACGCTTTCACCCGCAAGGGGTGAACATATTTCCACGGCACGAAAGTCAGCCCAGCGCATACAATGATAACCGCTAAATTGACCCATTGCGAAGACTGTAATACATGGAAATAAAGTACGATTAAGTTCCATAGTGCAGGAAAGCCAGAGAAGTAATAATCCGTGGTTTTAACGCCAACATTGGCAAATGTATAGCAAGACACGGCTAATATGCCGGCAGCAGTGACGGTCTCAAAGCCCGGTGGAACCATGCCAAATGCATAGATCATCATGGCTGGCACAACAACATAAGTAAAATAGTCGATAATATTATCTAAAGTCGCTCCATCAAAGCTAGGAATGACTTCACGGACATTTACTTTTCTAGCAAGAGTGCCATCAATACCATCAACAAACAATGCTAAACCGAGCCACATAAAAGCAGCAATCCTGTCATCGTTGAGCGTTGCGATAAGGGCAAGAAAGCCCAAAATAGCACCAGAGGTGGTGAAAGCATGCACAGCCCACGCAGCAGTTTTTTGCTTGCTAGAGGTGTCTGTAGATATCTGATCGTCGTTCATAATTCTTCAAAAAATTAAGCAGAGTGACTATTTTATCTGTTAAAGAGGCTTACGGCTAGCATACTTTTCATCGGAGTAAAAAGAGAGTCGTTTTAAGTTATGAGGAAATAACACTTTGTAAATAAGCGATTATAAAGCTATAGCCGTAATCTCTATGGCTTAGTTAGGCGCTTTATATTGCACCCTGTAGAGCAACAACGAAATCAGATCACAACTTATTTAGAAGATTTTGCATAGAGGCTAGCTTGCGAGACTCCTGCCAGAACTGTGTCTTATCTATAGTTTCTAGCCACTGCTCAAACTGATCTCGGTAATCAACATATGTCGGGTGCTGTTGCTCTCGACTGGCGCCACTAAAGCTAGAAGCCATGCCCTCTAAATACCACTCTGGTAATAAAGAAAAAGTGATGATAGAAAGGTTTTCTGCTTGTAAATGATGAATCATCTCATGGCGTACAATCTGCTGTGACCAAGCTTCCGGATCTGAGCCAATCACAATGCCTTGAGTGTGTCCGGTATAAGCGATTGCATGTAGATCTCCCTTATGTGTTAAGTCGTTAAAATCAGACAAACAGTCTTGTTTAGCGCAAAAGATAATATTTGGTGCAGACGTTAAAGGTTGAAAGTTACGCTCTACATAATTTACTGCTTCACTATAAAGCTTGCTAGCCTCGACCAGTCTATCCTCAACGTCAACACAGACGTTACCCTGACAATATGACTGCTTCAAAGTTGGCATGAGCATTTGGGTGCTAAATTGATAAGCAAAAATAGAAAAAACGATTAACATAATCAATAGAATAGGTAGAGAAAGCACTCGACCAATTGTGGCAGATATTGACGTCTTTTTAATTACTACGGTTTTAGCTAACACGTCATGCCAGCTTTGCTTGCGTTTATCTACGGCTATCCATAATACACCAAGCCCTAGTGCTAATACAGAAAGCACAGTGCTAAAATATCTAATTAGACTTTGAGTAATAGATAATTTATCAGTACCTCGGTCATCAATGATTTTGATGCTTGTGAGTAGTTTTCCTGGCGTTGCCCCAAAAAATCGCCAAAAAGCCAGAGTGAGTAGCAGAGGTAAAACATAGGAGAAGAAGAAATCCCAATAACCCAGTGGCATCCAAGTGCTCTCAGTTGGATTAAGGTCCTCTACGTTATAAAAGGAAATCGCAGGTAAAGCTAGTAGGGCAAAAAAGGCCAAATCAATTAGCCCAGCATAAACTCTTAACCAAAATCCTGCATATTTTGTTGGATTGTCAGAAAAGGCGTTTGGATTCTCAGGAGGGATATTTTGCATTATTAAGATTAACAGTTGCTATTAAGCATAGGATGAGTCAAAGCAAGCAGCTTTGCAATGCCAAAGTATGATCAAAACTATGATTAATTATGCACTTGATCTCATAGTTTAAAAATCGCGATAAGAAATATGCATCAGTTATGCTATAATCCGCGCCGCGTTGGATGCTTCCGATTGCATGCGTTTTCCCTAAGTAATTAATCACTCGCCTATTTTTCGAGTTGGAGACATGATATGCCTTTTGTTTGGATTGCCCTTTATTGTGCCAGTGTGTTGGCCGCTAATCTGACTTTAGATAACTTTATCGACCTTCGTTGGTTCGGTATGCTCAGTGTTGGTACTGTCTTTTTTGCCGCTGTTTTTACGCTCAGAGACAAGTTGCATCAGTATGGTTTGAAGACGGTTTTTGTTGCGATTGGTCTTGCGGTAGTTATTAATGTTGCCGTGGCGGTGGCATTAGGTACGCCGATGCGGTTTATCATTGCTTCTTTTCTGGCGATTTTGTTTAGTGAGCTGACCGATACGGCGGTATATCAACGCTTAATCAACCGCTCTTGGTTGACTCGAGCGCTAACCAGTAACGCTATAAGTATCCCACTGGATTCTTTGCTATTTACCATTGTCGCGTTCTACGGAATTATGAGCAATGCTGAGATGGCACAGATCATTTGGGCAGATATTCTGTTTAAAACATTGATTGCTGGTGGTATTGCTTTCTTGCTAATGAATTCCGCAAAGCGCTTTTCGCCTGCCGCTGCGGTATAGCCTGTGCTTGAGTTTCCTTCACGACACAGTACGGCGCTGTTGAAAACCATTGATAATGCTCATCCCAAGTTGCAAATGCGAGTTGAGCATAGGGTTGATCTACCTGAGCTGTGTCCGTATAGCCATAATCCTGCTAAGGGCAGTCATTTGTGGATTCGCTATCAGGGCGGAGAGCAGCTGTTAGAGCTTTTTGCGTTGGAGCAATATATTCTCGGTTTTCACGGTCACACGATTGTGCGAGATATGGAATATTTTGTGCAGGAGGTTGCTATTGACTGCTCAGCAGCGTTGGGAACGACTGTTGAGGTGTTTGCTGAGCTTGAGTTTAATGGTGTAGCGCAGGGGCAAAGAGTGACCGTGGTGTGCGATGGCAGTTATGAGGCAACTAATTAAGCTTTGCTATTAGTTGCCAGTTTTGCACTTAATCCAGCTGTTAGTTTTATGTGTGAGAGGTGGTGGGCTAAGAGATCACGCCGTGCTGTCTTCTAATCTCATATAGGCTTACGCCAGCGGCGACAGAGACATTTAAGCTTTCAACCGAACCATTCATTGGCAGTTTCACCAATAAGTCACAATGTTTAATGGTGTTTTTCCGTAGTCCCTTTCCTTCTGCACCCATTGCCAAGACCAGTTTGCCAGAGAGTTTGCTTTGGTAGAGTGTGTCATTGGCTTGGTCTGAGGTGCCGATAACCCAAAAGTCCTGCTCTTTGAGTTTGTCTAGCATTCTAGCTAGGTTGGTAACGGCAATAAAAGGAATGGTTTCAGCTGCACCACAGGCGACTTTACGCACGATTGGGGTTAGCCCAACGGCGTTGTCTTTGGGAGCAATGACACAGCAGACACCTGCGGCATCTGCGGTTCTTAAACAGGCGCCTAGATTATGCGGGTCGGTCACTCCGTCTAGAACAAGGATTAGACTAGGGTAGGGTTTGTTTTCTGCGGCTTGCAATATGTCTGGCAACTCTGACTCATGCCTTGCCGCTGTGGCGCTAGATTTTGTTTGAGCAATTACGCCTTGGTGGATATTTTCTGGTGCCAAAAGATCCATTTCGTCTCGACCGGCGGTTTTTATTCGTAGCCGATTGTTTTTGCATAGCTCCTGTATTGGCTGGAACTTATGCTTAGCTAGCTTTTGCAATAGAATAACGCTGACAATGGACTCAGGTTCGTGTTTCAGTGCTGCTTTGACGGCGTGGAAGCCAAATAAATATTGCATTTGATCTGATTCGATACCACTGTGAGTGCTGTTGTGTTCGCGTTGTTCTGTGTGGTCAGCAGAGATTCTTTTGTGTTTTGACATAGCGTTTTATAGGCTCAATTTCGTAGGCGATTTATCGCACTTAATCTTGGTTAGTTGATGGCTGGGATTGGGTATTTTTCTTGCGGGCCTTTTTTGCTGCTTTTTTTGCACGTCGTTTTTCTATCTTGCGCCTTTCTGCTTTACTAACTTTCTTCTTGCCAGTGCCTTTTCCCGGCGCATTTTCAGGGGCAAAACCTTTGTTGATTTTGCTGTTAGATTTACCTTTTTTGCGCTTAGTTGTTTGAGTGTTGTCTGCATTGCTTTCAGTAACACTGCTGATAATTGGCTCTGATATAGCAGAGATAACTTGCTTAGATTTTCCGGACTTCCCAGATTTTTCTGCATATGCGCTATTTTTCATCGCTGCTGTTTTTCTTGTTTTGGCTTTGTAAGGTGTTCTTGCGCTGCGTTTTTGTGAGACGCTGGTGGGGAGTAGGTCTATTTGTCTCTCATCAAGATCAACACGAGAGATCAATACTTCTATTTCATCACCCAGTTTTATTCTTTGTTGGCTGCGCCTGCCAACCAACTGTTGCATGACTTCGTCATATTCATAATAATCTTTGCCGACTTCTGAAATATGCAGTAGCCCCTCGATGAAAAAGTCACCAATGGTGATAAAGAGTCCGAAGTTGGTCACTCCTGTGATTTTACCAGTGAACTCATAACCAATGTATTTCTGCATGAAGCGACACTTGAGCCAATCTGCAGCTTCTCGGGTAGCTTCATCTGCTCGTCTCTCGGCAAATGAGCAGTCGTTGCCCAGCTCATCCATGTCCGCAGAGGAGTAATGGAAATCAGCAGCATTACCACCGCGCAAAACATGACGAATACCACGATGCACCAGCAAGTCAGGGTAGCGCCGTATGGGAGAGGTAAAGTGGGCGTAATTTTCTAGGCCCAAACCGAAATGGCCGATATTATCTGGATGATACTCAGCTTGCATCATGCTGCGTAGCATTCGAGTCTGGATGGCTTCGATATCAGGTCGGTCTGCCACTTGATCCAATATGTCTTGCAGATCCTTGGTGGTTGGCTCATCGCCACCGCCTAAGTGTAGCCCTAATAGTTGGACATATTCTCTCAGTGACTCTAGCTTGGCAGGCGAGGGCTGAGCATGGATACGGTATAGGTTGGGGATTTTATGTTTGCCCAGAAACTTTGCTGCGCAGACGTTGGCTGCAATCATGCACTCTTCGATGATTTTGTGGGCATCGTTTCTTACTCGTGCGTTGATGGCTTCTATGTGACCTTCGGCATCGAACTCAAAGATGGGCTCTGGAAAGTCAAAATCCATCGCGCCGCGTTCATCTCTTGCCGAACGAAATGCGTGGAATAGCTCATAGAGATTTTGCAGATGCGGCACAAGATGTTGGTACTCTTCTAGCAGAGCAGGATCATCATTTTTTAGTATTTGCGCTACGGTTTCATAGGTGAGCCGAGCATGTGAATGCATCACGCCTTCAAAAAACTGGCTGCGGATAATCTTACCCTGTGGATTTATGGTCATTTCACAGGTCATGCAGAGACGGTCTACTTCTGGGTTGAGCGAGCAAAGACCGTTAGAGAGTTTTTCTGGCAACATCGGGATTACTTTGCTGGGAAAGTAGACCGAAGTGGCGCGTTGTCTGGCTTCGGTATTAAGTGCTGTCTTTAAGGCAACGTAGTGTGAGACATCGGCAATGGCAACAATCAGACGATAATTATCACCTCGCTTTTCACAATACACAGCATCATCAAAGTCACGGGCATCTATGCCATCTATCGTGACGAGAGGAGTTTTTCGATAATCTTTACGATTGACTTTATCCGCTTCTAATACGTTGTCAGCTAATGGCTCGACTTCTTGTGTGACTGCATCTGGCCACTCATGGGGGATATTGTGATTGTGTAAAGCAACTGTTATTTCTATGCCTGCGGTGTCATCATTTCCCAGCTTTTGCAAAATTTTTCCAACGGGCAGTTTTTGTTTAGCGGGCTGGGTGGTTATTTGCACCAATACCAATTCGCCAAAATTTAATGAAAAATCATCAGCATTGCTGAGCGTGATTTGATGAGATAGTCGCTTATTCTCTGGTACTACTACACTAACAGCGCCTTGCTTGGCAAAGCGACCGACTAAACGCTCTGTGCCACGCTCCAATATTTTTCTAATTTTGCCTTGTCGGCGCTCTTTATTGCTGGGTAGCAGACTAATGCTTACTCTGTCACCATGAAAGACAGTTTTCATATCCGCTGGGGTGATGTAAATCCAGTCACTGTTATCATCGGGTACTAAAAAGCCATGCCCTTCGGCTTGGCCGTGCACTTTTCCGATAATCTCCGGTGTGGCTGGTGCTATAGTGAAAGCGTGGCGTTTATTGCGCACAACTTGTCCCTCGCGCTCCATTGCGTTGAGCCTAGCGGATAGTGCTTGCGCTTGTGCGTCATCAAGTTGCCAAGTTTTTGAAAATGCGTTAATGCTGTAAGATTTTTTACTTTGCTCAAGAAAGCTCAGTATGAAATCTCGGCTAGGGATTGCTTGATGGTATTTTTCTGATTCGGCGTCAAAGTGTGGATCAAGTTGCTGCCAGTTTGCTGCGCTCATGCGGCCTCGTGGTTGGAAAGAGTAGTAATAGAACTATTGTAACGTAGTTGACTGTAGAATGTCAGGGTAACCGCTTGCAGTGTTGCAAGGAATCGTTGTTAAACTATCTTGAAGTAATTGAGATTAGATGCACAGTACTGAGACTGGCTTCTCTGTTGGTGTAAATCTAAGGTAAACTGAGGATGCTGTGAATACTTGATTAGCATACTTTGAATGCACTACCTGAGGAGAGTTAGATGGAAAATAACAATGCTGTACGATCTTACCAAGGCACGATGCCAGAGATTAGTGGCAGTGCATACATTGACCCGCACGCAGTTGTGATTGGTGATGTGACGATAGGCGAGCAGGCAAGCGTCTGGCCTATGGCAGTGATACGTGGAGATGTGAATTACATTCGAATAGGTGATAAAACCAATATTCAAGATGGTTCTGTGTTGCACGTGTCCCACCAAGGTCCTTATCGGGATCAAGGTGGAGAGCTAATAATAGGGGAAGGAGTGACGGTGGGTCATAAGGTTATGCTGCATGGTTGCCAAATCGGAAATTATTGCTTATTAGGCATGGGAGCGATTATTTTAGATGATGTTGTGATTCCAGACTATACAATCATCGGTGCGGGGTGCTTAGTACCGCCGAGCAAGAAGCTTGAGTCATATTCGCTTTATGTCGGTTCCCCTGCAAAGCGTGTGCGTGGTTTAACCGATGAGCAGATTAATCAATTACATTATTCTGCCGAA
>CAKMZF010000043.1 GCA_929200405.1 uncultured Gammaproteobacteria bacterium
TTATGGCTTATAAAAACTTGATAGGTTGGTGTGGTTATTCCCTTTGGTCGTTGTAACTTATCTACTGGAAATTCTGCTTGATCTAGGCTTTGATTTGCAAATTCTTCTTTTTGTTGCTGCTTGGCCAGGGTTTCTATGATGGCAGGGTCAAGTTCTAGTATGACCTTGTCACCCCTGTTCGCGAATTTAGCGCCGAGATCAGCAGCTTCAAAGCCTTTGTTGATATCTGCGATGCAACGGCGATAGTTATCATTGCTGAGGGGCTTTCCACTGTTGGCGGTATAGAGATTTATAATGGTTTGTTTGTTTAAAGCCACAAACCTTTCTTCATGGCTGATAGTGGGGTGTGGCATTTCGACCAATGTGATGAAGCTTTCTAATAGTGTGTAGAGATTGGTGTTTGCAGTTAGTTCATGGCTGAGATGTCTTTTAAGTACACTCACTAGCGCTGATAGTTGATTTTTTAGTTGGTCTTGAGTATTAGCCATGATTTTGCCTGAAGAATAGTTAATATAATTGCAACTGTACCTGAAATATTTAGAAACTCAACATTAATTAATCACAAAACTCACAAATATTAAATTTTGTGAGTTTACGATGTGAGAACTTAAAATCAATGAGAAACTTATAAGTTGCTTTATATGCAATAGACCTCAACAATAAAAAAATGAATAAGCTTTTAGCGGAGCTGTCTACAGCTTAGGACACTATCAAATATGGGAATTATTGCGCACTATTGTTTGAGTATTGTAGAAATCTTCCTGTAATAAAGTTTAAGAAACCTATAGTTGGTTTTATTGTGCAATCTATTCTGAAAGTCGACAAATATAACGCTTAGTTATAGACTCTAGGATATACAATGTTGACAATTTGTTACCAATAAATAATCATAATTAGCATAATGAAAGTTATTTTGCTCTGCGAAATGCTGGTACAGAAGCGCTTAAGCGTTCAATTAAATCAAAACTGTAAAGTCGATCATAGGCTGTGTGTGCGCAGAGAGCGTATTTGACATAAGTCGATTTCAATCAAACAAGGTGTGATTATACCAATAATGATTGCATTCTTTGAACAGAAGATAGAATAACTATGAATGACAAAACTCCCCGAATAGATTCCGATATTTTAGAGGCTGAAATTTTAAAGCACCTGAAAAACTCTCTAGGCAAAAACATTGAACATGCAACGACTTATGATTGGCGAATGGCGCTTTCGTTGTCGCTGCGAGACTTGGTAGTGGACCCATGGTTTGAGAGTACCCGCAAGATTTATGCTGCGAAGGGAAAGCGGGTTTATTATCTCTCTATGGAGTTTTTGATTGGTCGTTTGATAGAGGATGTTGCGGCCAATTTAGGTATGGAAGAAATAGCGGCCGATGCTATGCGTAGCTTGGGTCAGGATTATCACAAGGTGGTGGCAGATGAACCAGATGCCGCTTTAGGTAATGGTGGCTTAGGTCGATTAGCAGCATGCTTTTTAGACAGTTTGTCTACGCTGGCTATTCCGGCTTATGGTTATGGTATTCGCTATGAGCATGGACTTTTTGAGCAGCACTTTGATGAAGGTAGGCAGGTTGAGGTTGCCGAGGAGTGGTTAGCGCAACGGCATGCTTGGGAGTTTGAGCGTCCGGCGGTGTCGTATCCTATTCATTTCGGTGGCTATGTCAGTGAGTCCGAGGGCAAAACGGTTTGGCATCCTAAAGAGACGGTATTGGCGTCGGCTTATGATACGCCCGTGGTGGGTTGGCAGGCGAAGTGGGCGAATACGCTTAGACTTTGGGCTGCTAAGCCGCTGAAAATTTTTGACCTTGATAGTTTTAATCGCGGTGATTATGTCGGTGCTAATAGCCCTGAACGTTTGGCGAGAACAATTTCTAAGGTATTGTACCCCGATGATACTACCGACGTTGGTAAGGAGTTGCGCCTTAAACAGGAGTATTTCTTTACCGCTGCTTCTATACAGGATTTATTACGCAGGTTTCTCTCAGAGGGCTATAAGCTAGAGACATTGGATCAGCATGTGGCGATTCAGCTAAATGATACACATCCTGCGATTGCGGGGCCAGAGTTGGTTCGATTGCTAGCTGATGAGCATGGCATGGCGATGGATAGGGCGATTGTGTTGGCGCGCAAGTGTCTTAGCTATACCAATCACACTTTGCTGCCAGAGGCATTGGAGCGTTGGCCTGAGAGTTTGTTTGCAAAGATCTTACCGCGTCATCATCGAATTATTGAGATGATCCAAGAGACGCATTTGTTCGTCACGGGCAGTGGTATTCGCATTATTGAGCATGGTGATGTCAAGATGGGTGAGCTTGCTTTTATTATGGCGCACACGGTCAACGGCGTTTCTGCACTGCACTCTGAGCTGGTGAAAGAGACGGTTTTTTCGGATTTGCATAAGGCTTATCCTACGAAGATTATTAATCAAACCAATGGTGTTACACCACGCCGTTGGTTGTATTCGTCGAATCCTCCATTGAGAAATTTAATTAATGAAACTATTGGTACGGACTGGCCAGATAATCTGGAGCAGCTGTCTCAGTTGAGTAGTCATGCGACTGATGCTTCTTTTCAAGAGGCTTTTCGCGCCGCTAAAGTGGCGAACAAGCAACGTTTGGCGAATTGGTTAAAGCAGCGCGATGGCTTTGAAATTGATCCCTCGGCGATGTTTGATGTGCAGATTAAACGGATACATGAGTATAAACGGCAGTTGATGAATATTCTGGAGACGATTGCGCTGTGGAATGAGATTCGCGATAACCCCAATGGTAATTGGGTCCCTAGAGTGAAGTTGTTTGGCGGCAAGGCTGCTCCGGGCTATGTGATGGCGAAGCTAATTATCCAGTTGATTAATGATGTGGCTGCGAGAGTGAATAGCGACCCCCTTACCCGTCAGTATTTACAGGTGGTTTTCCCAGAAAATTATAATGTCTCTATGGCGGAGTTGTTGATTCCAGCTTCGGATTTGTCAGAGCAAATTTCCACCGCCGGTAAAGAGGCTTCTGGTACGGGTAATATGAAGTTGTCTTTAAATGGCAGCCCTACCATTGGCACTTTAGATGGCGCCAATGTTGAAATTCGCGAACGGGTGGGCGAGGAGAATTTCTTTTTATTTGGTTTAACGGCGTCTGAGGTGGTGAGTCGCAGGACTGAGCATGATTATGCGCGTAATGCGATTAACGCTAGTCCTAGACTGCAACGAGTGCTGCACCAGATAAGTAATGGTGAGTTCGCGCCTAACGATATGCATCGCTATGACTCATTATTGAACAATATCTGGGAGCATGATTATTTCTTAGTGACCTGCGATTTTGATAGTTATTACGAGACTCAGAGAGTGGTGGATCAAGCTTATCAAGATGTTGAGGGTTGGACCAAAATGGCGATTATGAATACCGCTGGCATGGGTTGGTTTTCATCGGATAGAACTATTCAAGGATATGCTAAGGATATTTGGAAAACTCAGTCACTGAACCATAGTTAGTTGCATGTATAGGGTTTATATGAAAAAAGGAAGGCGCTAGCAATGTTAGCAGCAGATGTAGCGAGAAGTATTGCAGCGGGAAATCATACGGATCTGTTTTCTGTGCTTGGTTGTCATAAGGTCGGAGATAAGCAGGTGGTGCGTGCCTTTGTACCAGAGGCTGAGCAGATAGAGATTATTATCGCTCAGCCGCCTGAGAACGGGGCTGAGCAGGTTATCTCTTTATTGGAAAATCCTGAGGCTGAGGGCTTGTTTGAGGGCGAGATCAGAGATGTCCCAGCTGGGTTTTATTATCGGTTGCTAGTTAGCCGTGGTCAGAAGGTTTGGGAAACTGAAGATCCGTATCGGTTTGGTTCGGTATTGGGTGATTTAGATGAGCACTTGATTGGTGAGGGTTCTCATTTAAATATCTGGAACGTCTTAGGGGCGCAGGTAATTACCCATGAAGGAATAGCAGGCACGCATTTTGCAGTATGGGCACCAGCGGCTAGAAGGGTGTCTGTAGTCGGTGACTTTAACCAGTGGGATGGTCGGCGTCACGGTATGCAAGCGCGTGGCGAGACTGGTATATGGGAGATATTTATTCCAAATATCGGCGAGGGAGTAGTTTATAAATTTGAGCTACAGGATAAAGACGGTAAGCTGCTGCCGTTAAAGTCTGATCCTTTTGGCTTTGCATCGGAATGTCCCCCTAAGAATGCTTCTGTGGTTAAGCAGCTACACGGACATGAATGGCAAGATAATTGCTGGATGAATAAGCGTGACTCGCAGTTCAAAATTAATCAACCCATTTCTATTTATGAAGTGCACTTAGGTTCATGGCGGCGAATTGTTGAGGACAATAATCGCTCTTTGTCTTACCTAGAGCATGCCGAGCAGTTGGTGAGTTATGTCAAAGCGTTAGGCTTTACCCATATCGAATTAATGCCTATCTCTGAGTTTCCATTTGATGGCTCTTGGGGGTATCAGCCAATAGGGTTATATGCCCCCACAGCACGTTACGGTACTTTAGAAGAGTTTCGAGGTTTGATTGAAGCTTGTCATGCTGCCGGTGTGGGGGTAATTCTTGACTGGGTAGCAGGCCACTTTCCTAGAGATGAAAATGGCCTTGGCAGTTTTGATGGGACATCTCTATTTGAGCATGCAGATGTGCGTGAGGGGGTCCACTTCGATTGGAATACGTTGGTGTATAACTATGGTCGCCATGAGGTGTCTAATTATTTGATTGCCAATGCTTTGTACTGGTTAAAAGAGCATCATATAGATGGGCTGCGTGTGGATGCAGTGGCTTCTATGCTATACAAAGATTATTCTCGTGAGGAGAATGAGTGGCTGCCAAATAAAAATGGCGGCAGGGAAAATCTTGAGGCAATTACCTTTCTACAGCGAATGAATGAAATCTGCTATGGAGAGATGCCAGGTATTATGACGTTTGCTGAGGAGTCCAGCGCATTTCCCGGGGTTAGCTCACCAACTGATTACGGTGGCTTGGGTTTTGGGTTTAAGTGGAATATGGGTTGGATGAATGACACGCTTGCTTATATACAGCATAACCCTGAGCATCGAAAATATCATCATCACCAGATGACGTTTGGCTTTCACTACGCGTTTTCAGAGAATTATGTACTGCCTATCAGCCATGATGAGGTGGTCTATGGTAAGGGTTCTATGCTTGCCAAAATGCCTGGCAATCAGTGTCAGAAGTTTGCCAATCTCAGAGCTTACTACGGCTTTATGTGGGGACATCCGGGTAAAAAATTACTATTTATGGGCTGTGAATTTGCACAGCAAAATGAATGGAATCACGATGTCAGTTTGGATTGGCATTTGCTAGAGGATAGGCAGCATAAGGGCGTGCAAAACTTGATTCGAGATTTGAACCAACTTTATCGCACAACAGCAGCATTGCATGAACTAGATTGCAATGCTGATGGCTTTGAGTGGGTAGAGGGCAATGCCGTTGATGAATCGTTGGTGGCATGGATTCGCAAAGGAAGAGAGGGTAGTGCTCCAATTTTGGTGGTGGCAAATTTCACCCCATGTAAGCGAGTATCTCGCAGAATAGGGGTGCCAAATAAAGGTAAGTGGATTGAGCGCTTAAATACAGACTCGGAAATTTACGGTGGCTGTAATATGGGCAATTTGGGGGCTGTGCAGAGTGATAGCATTGCTGCCTCTGGCTATGCGCAATCACTATGCTTGACCATTCCGCCACTCTCGACAGTGTTCTTTGAATTGACTAAGTAGGTAGTGAGACATGAATACTGAATCGCAGCGATTAGCGCAGCAATCTATGGCATTTGTTTTGGCTGGTGGTAGAGGTAGTCGCTTATATGAGCTAACAGATATCAGAGCCAAGCCGGCAGTGTACTTTGGTGGCAAGAGCCGAATTATTGATTTTGCTCTATCTAATGCCGTGAATTCAGGCATTCGCCGTATTGGGGTTGCCACTCAATACCGTGCGCATTCCTTAATTCGGCATTTACAACGGGGTTGGAGTTTTTTCAGGGCTGAGCGCAATGAGTCTTTGGATATCTTACCTGCATCCCAGCGCTTGAACCAAGAGAACTGGTATAAGGGCACCGCTGATGCGGTGATGCAGAATATCGATGTGATAGAAACTTATCGACCTAAATATATCGTGATATTGGCGGGCGATCATATCTACAAACAAGATTACTCATTAATGATACAGCAGCATGTGCAAAGTGGAGCAGATGTCACTGTCGGCTGTGTAGAAGTGCCAGTGGCAGATGCGCATGGTTTTGGAGTAATGCAAGTTGCTGAGGATGATGTGATTGTAGATTTCATCGAAAAACCTGAGACACCGCCACTTATGCCCGGTTCCTCAGAAATGGCTTTGGCAAGTATGGGGATTTATGTTTTTGCCACGGAATATTTAATCCAGTTATTAAAAGAGGATGAGACTGATCCTGAGTCTAGCCATGATTTTGGTATGGATATCATTCCTAAAGTTGTGAAGCACGGAAAGGCAGTCGCTCATCCTTTTAGCCGATCCTGTGTGCGCTCGGGCTTAGAAACAAAACCCTATTGGCGAGATGTTGGCACTATCGATGCTTTTTGGGAAGCCAATATTGATCTAACCGATTTTACCCCAGAGCTAGACCTCTATGAGAATACCTGGCCTATCTGGACCTATTCGGAGCTAACTGCACCGGCTAAGTTTATTCATAATGAGAAAGGTCGCCGTGGCCATGCAGTATCGTCTATGGTCTCTGGTGGTTGCATTGTCTCTGGCTCTAGCTTAGAGCGTTGTCTGCTATTCACGGGGGTTCGCACTCATTCATTTTCCCACTTAAATGGCGTGGTGGCGATGCCTTATGCGCAAATTAGTCGAAACGCCAGTTTGACGAAAGTGGTGATAGATAGAGGAGTGGTAATTCCTGAAGGCTTAATTGTGGGTGAAGATCCTGAGCTTGATGCCTGTCGCTTTCGACGAACAGAGGCCGGTGTTTGCTTGATTACACAACCGATGATTGAAGCACTGGATAAACATGCCTGATTTCATGTCCGATTTCATGTTTAGTCTATTAAAAGTAGCAAAATTTCAGAAATGGCCAAAATAATGAAGGTGCTATTTGTTGCCTCAGAGTGTGCGCCTTTTGTTAAAACAGGAGGGCTGGCAGATGTTATCGGGGCGTTACCCAAAGCAATCACTATGCTTGCACTAGGGGTGAGCGTAAAAGTACTCATTCCTGCTTATCCTAATATTAAAAAACTTTTGAAAAAAGGCACTGTGGTACGGACTTTTGATAACTTTTTTGGTGGTAAGGGGAGAGTGATTTCGGTGATCACTAGCACCTCAGTAAATAATTCTGATGATAGCTCTATGGAGTTGCTGCTGCTCGATGCCCCTCATCTGTATAACCGCGCAGGCAATATATATGTAGATGCTGAGAATCGCGATTGGCCTGACAATCATTTGAAGTTTGCCGCACTGAGCTTTGCCGCCGCCGAAGTAGCACAATACGGCGCTGGGCAGTGGAGGCCTGATGTTGTGCATGCGCATGACTGGCAGGCAGGCTTGGTATCTGTTTATCTCAAGCAATGCGGCAAACCTTCGCCACCCGTGGTAATGACTATACACAATATTGCTTTTCAGGGATTGTTTGGTGCTGAGTTGTTGCCGGAGTTACGCATCAAACCTGAGTATTTTAGCGCAGAAGGGCTTGAGTTTTACGGCATGATCAGCTTTTTGAAAGCAGGACTGGTTTATGCAGACAAAATCACAACTGTGAGTCCGACTTATGCCCAAGAATTACTGTCGCCAGAGTTTGGCATGGGGTTTGAGGGGTTGTTGCATTCGCGGAAATTGACATTGCAGGGCATTCTTAATGGGATTGATGTTGAGGTTTGGAACCCCGCTAAGGACACCATGATTGCGAAGCAATATGAGAGCGCTGATATTAGCGCGAAGGCGCGTAATCGTGAAGTATTGCAGGGCAAATTTTCCTTACGCATTAAAACTACAGGGCTGTTGTTCTGCGTGGTTAGTCGGCTGACTCATCAAAAAGGGCTAGACGTGTTATTGAACTGTTTGCCACATTTGGTGGGTTGCGGTGCTCAGTTAGCAGTATTAGGGAGTGGTGAAAAAGAGTTAGAGCAGCGTTTTATACAAGCGGCAAAAGATTATGACGGCGATGTTGGGGTGATTATTGGCTATGACGAAGCACTATCACATTTGCTACAGGCAGGCAGCGATGCAATTTTAATTCCTTCTCGATTTGAGCCATGTGGACTGACCCAACTTTATGGGTTGCGGTACGGTACGGTTCCTATTGTTGCTAGAACTGGGGGATTGGCGGATACAGTCATTGATGCCAATGACGCCGCGATATCCGCCCAATGTGCGACTGGTATACAGTTTGCACCTGTGAATGAGGCAGCGTTAGCGGCGGCGATTACTAGAGCTTGTGGGCTTTATCAACAACAGAACATCTGGCTGGGGATGGTAGAGCGCGGAATGAAGCATTCCGTAGATTGGCAAGCATCTGCCACGGCTTATGTGGATATTTACCGTAGTTTGTCTGAGTCAAATACATTCTCAAACTCAAATACACTGGCAAAGCTGACTAAATAGAGGCAGGCTATGGTTATTATTACGCAAGATTCACCAGATTTCCCGTACACAGTAAGCGGTGGTAGTCACCTTGCTTTAGGGGCGGTGCACGATGGTGAGGGTGTAAACTTTGCAGTGTATTCTGAACATGCCAGTAAAATAGAGCTGTGCCTGTTTTCAGAGGATGGTAAGACTGAGCTTTTTCGAATTATCTTGCCAGAGAAAACTGGGTCAATATGGCATGGTTATATCGCTGGCTTAGCTATTGGTGCCTTATATGGCTATCGTGCCTACGGTCGTTATGAGCCAGATAAAGGCCATCGGTTTAACCCCAACAAACTATTGCTAGACCCTTACACCCGAGAGATTCACGGACAGTGGACAACGCATGTGGCGACGTTGGGCTTTGATAGTCATTCACCCAATGCCGATAAATCTTTTAGCACTATAGACAGTGCGCCTTATGTGGCAAAATCTGTGGTTTCTGATCCAGCGTTATTTTGTAAAAATCAAAACTATAAACATAAGTATAAAAATCGGAGTCATGTTGACTCAGCAAAGCCGAAAAGTGCTGATGGAAGTAGAGATTTGATATACGAAATACATGTGAAAGGGGCTACTCAAACCAATAGGCGTATACCTGAAGCCGTACGCGGTACTTATGAGGGGTTGTGCTCTGACGCTATGATCCTGCATATGTTAGAGCTGGGTGTTTCTGCGTTAGAGTTGCTGCCAGTACATAGTTTTGTGGATGATATTTTTTTGGAAACACGGGGACTGAGAAATTATTGGGGATATAACAGCATTGGATTTTTTGCAGCGGAACCGCGCTATTTTGGTCCAGATGGACTAGCAGGGTTCCGAAAAATGATTGCTAAGCTGCATGAAGCAGGGATTGCTGTGATTTTAGATGTGGTCTATAACCATACAGCAGAGGGAGATCAGCGAGGGCCAACGCTGAGTTTCAGAGGGCTAGATAATGCTTCTTATTATCGGTTAAAAGAAGATCAACCCCGATATTATATTAATGATACTGGCTGTGGTAATTGTCTAAATATCTCTAATCCTTATGTACTGCGTATGGTTTTAGACAGCTTAAGGTTTTGGGTTGAATGCATGGGTGTCGATGGTTTCAGGTTTGATTTGGCAACCACCATCGCTAGAGAAAAACAGGGCTTTGATCCGCAAGGTGGATTTTTAGATGCGCTGCGTCAAGATCCAGTATTGCGAGAGGTTATATTAATTGCAGAGCCTTGGGATATCGGCCCTGGGGGGTATCAATTAGGGCAGTTTCCCGATGAGTTTCGAGAGTGGAATGATCAATATCGAGATACTGTCAGGCGCTATTGGAGGGGAGATGAGCATAGTGCTCAGGCTTTAGGGGCAAGGTTGTTAGGCTCAGCTGGAAAATTTGATCATCGCGGACGCAGAGCAAATGCTTCGGTAAATTTTGTGACTTCCCATGATGGTTTTACGCTGGCCGATGTTGCCAGCTATAACGACAAGCATAATGAGGCCAATATCGAAAACAATCGTGATGGACACCACGCGAATTATAGTGATAACTGCGGGGTAGAAGGAGTGACCAGTAATCCCGATATTCTGGCTCAGCGCGCGCAAAGGCAGCGCAATATATTGACGACATTGTTTCTCTCTCAGGGAACACCAATGTTGTTAGCGGGTGATGAGTTAGGAAATTCCCAAGCTGGCAATAATAATGCTTATTGCCAAGACAATGAGATTAGTTGGTTGAACTGGGAAAAGTCTGATCGTCAGTTATGTGATTTTGTTGCATCACTATCTGCTTTTAGACAGGCTCACTCTGCTGTGCGACAGAGCAGGTTTCTTCACGGTGCTATACGTAAACACGATGGGTTTGCCGATGTGGAATGGCGAGATTTCAAAGGTCAGCCAGTGAGATGGAGAGACGCCTACTTGTCAAACCTATGTTTACTTTTGCGCGGTTCTGCAGAGGTTCCAGCATATGAGGTGGATTGTGATCCTGTATTCATCGCTTTTAATCGCCAGCACAGTCAACAACAGTTGCTATTACCAAACGCTCCGCAACAGATGAGTTGGATAAAAGCACTAGATAGCAGCCAAATTGTTCAAAAATTTACTGCTGAAGAACACCAAACCTACGGAGATTATCGTTTGGTCAATAGTGAATCGGTAGTGGTTTTTGTGCTACGATCAAAAGAGATGCACCAATGAATTCTGATGATGCACTGCGGGAGCTGGCAGATATTATCGGTATATTGCCGAGTTATCGAGGTTTTCATGGAGAACAAATCATTACATCGGTTGAAACACAGATGGCATTGCTGGCGGCGAATGGCATCAATGTTGGCAACGATGCCGAGATTTTGGCAAGCTTGCAGCAGCTAAAGCAACAGCGGGAAAATCGTTGGTTTCCTGATGAGATTATTATCAACAGCCATGAACAAACACCACTGCAGTTTGGATTAGGCGGCGCATGGCAGTTAATAGAAATAGATGCTCATGCGGAGGTTAACGTTGAGGTTCCTGATATTGTCGCAACCGGAGAGCCTGCGGATTATATAACGCTTCCGGCTTTGCTGAGTGGTGTTTATCAGTTGCAGGTGTCAGTGCAAGACAGACAGGAAAATGTCACTGTGTTGGTCGCACCGCAACAGTTGCCAACTATTGATGCAGTAACGCGGCAAAGTAAACTGTGGGGAATGAGCTTGGCGCTGTATGGACTAACCTCTGAGCGCAATGCTGGGTTAGGGGATTTCCAAGATTTGTGTGAGCTAGGTAAGAGCTCAGCTAAGCTGGGTTGTGGATTTTTGGGTATAAATCCCGTGCATAATATGGGCTTTAGCGATGATGAGTCGATTAGCCCATATTCTCCCTCACATCGAGGTTTCTTAAATATCGCTTATATCGCTTTAGATCAGATTCCTGGGTTAGAGAATAACCCTCAAGTCTCTGCGCTATTACAAGGACTCAATGCACAGTATGCTGCAGGGGATAGCGATATTCAAATTAGTTATCGTCTCCATAAAAAACGTCACAAACAAGCGCTGGAACCACTCTATCAGATATTCAAGACTGAAGCTGGTTTTGAATATCAACAAGCGTTTTCTGCGTTTGCTAGACAAGGTGGGGCGCATATGGATAGGTTTGCGCAGTATGAAACTTTGAGTGAAACACAGGGCTGTGACTGGCGAATGTGGACATCAGACCATTTGCCGGATAACACGGAGAATTGCGAGAGAAAGCGGTTTCATATTTGGTTGCAGTGGGTGGCAAATGAGCAGTTACGGCAGGCGCAACATAGCACTAAACAAGCAGGCGCTGCCTTGGGGTTGTATCTTGATCTGGCAGTTGGACCAAGGCGTGATGGCGGTGAGAGTTGGTGTGAGCAAGCTGTAATTGCAGAAGGAGTGTCAGTCGGTGCGCCGCCAGATCATCTTAGTCCAGAAGGTCAGAAATGGGAGTTGGCGGCATTCTCACCACGCAAATTGCAAGCACAGCATTATTCGCCGTTGCGTAGAATGTTAGCGCAGACAATGCGACATGCAGGGGTAGTGCGTATAGATCATATGTTGGGGCTAAACCGCAGTTTTTGGATTCCCGATGGAGAAATTGCCGGTGGTTATATACGCCAGCCATTTGAGTCATTGCTAGCGGTGATAAAAATAGAAGCAGAACGTCATCAAACAATGGTGATTGGTGAGGATTTAGGTCTTGTGCCGCAGGGCTTTAGAGAAACGATGAAGAGTCATGGTTTTTATGGTTATTCGGTGTTGCAGTATGAGAAAGACGAGCAAGGATGCTTCCGTGATCCTACCGATAGTAAAACTCAAGTGCTATCTTGTTTCGGCACTCATGACACCCCTACAATTAAAGGTTTTGAGAGTGCCAGAGACATAGACTGGTGGTATAAATTGGGTTGGATAGATCAACAAGCAGCAGATAGGGCGCGGCAAGATCGCCAGCGCACTATAGAGGCGTATATAGATCTAGCTAAGCACCGCAGCTCAGGTCTGGCAGAAAGTGAGCAGTGTGACGTATTTCGTGATGTTATCCACGGTGCTTTGGCACATTCCCCAGCCGCAATGATCTGCATACAGCTAGACGATATACTGGGCCAGCTTGAGTCGCAGAATTTACCCGGCACTATCACTGAACACCCTAATTGGCGCAGAAAATACAAAACCTCAGTTCGAGGTCTGCAAACGAATCATAGCTTGCTAGCGCTAAGCGCAGCGATGAAGCAGGCTCAGAGAGCATTAGGTTAATTTGGTTGGTATTCATTCCATAACTTCGGATTTAAAGCGCTGAGCGTGGCGTAGTAAATTCTGATGCTGCATGGCAGCGTCTTTTAGTGGCGTCGGTATGTCGGGCGTGATGATACACTCTATGAAGGCATATAAAATGGCATCAATTGCATGCGCTCTATCACCAAAGAAAAAACGTTTCTCGGCCAAGTAATCAGATAGTGCTTGTAGGTGGCTGCTGCCGACTTGATAAATGTAATCTCTATCATGTCTGCCTATTCCTTGTTGATGGAGGCTTTTGGTAATATTTTTGGTGACCATCCGTTGAACAATCGGTTGTAGAAATCGAGGTAAACTGGCAAAGAGTGGTTGCAGTAAGTGATTGTTATCAACCCAACGGCCATAGACTTCAATGAAATACAAATGCTCTTCAATCATTGATTGAAAAGCCCTCCCAATAGCCAATTGCTCAGCAGATAAGCCTTCAGTAAAGTTAATATCGTAAGTATCTTCCAGATAGCTCTGAATTCGGCTGCTATCAGGGATTAGCAAATCACCATCTTGTAAAACGGGTAATTTTCCCAAAGGCGCTTTGCGGACATCAGAGGGATGGTTTTCAAACGCTAATCCTGACATTTTTAAAAGCGCGATGGCTTTTATACCAAAGGGGCTGGGTGATGGTAACCCGAAGGTAGGAGTGAAGTTGCGTAAAATTAGCATATTATCCTCAGAAAAAAATTATTGTGGTATCGTCATTATTCACATATTTATACTACCATTACCATGCTGACAGTTTTTGTCAGTATGATGAAGTGATACTGATATTTTTTCTAAATTAAACACTAACAAATGGGATTTCCTCGTGAAAAGGGCAGATAGGTTATTTCAAATTATCCAAATTCTACGTAGGCAGCATTCTGTAGTGACCGCAGCGCGTTTAGCTGAGGAGTTAGAGATAACTCCACGAACGATTTACCGAGATATGAATACGTTAGAAGCGATGGGAGTGCCTATAAGAGGTGAAGCAGGGGTGGGTTATGTATTAGAGTCGGGATATGATTTGCCTCCTATGATGTTTAATGAGGCAGAGTTGGATACCTTGGTGTTGGCTTTACGGTTATTAGACCATCACGCTGATGAAGGACTAAGAAAGTCCGCAAATGACATACTCACTAAGATAAAGCAGGTCTTGCCTGAAGGATTAAGTCAGGGTTTAGCAGATGTTCCGTTTTTAGCACCGAGAATCTCTGTGTTTGAAGATACTGAACGCAAGATTGACATTGAAACTTTACGTAAGATTATTCGGCGTGAGCAGCAGTTGCGTATAGAGTACATTAGTGGGGATAATCAATGTTCTCAGCGTATTATTTGGCCCATATTAATGGGATTCTTTGATAAAGCACAGCTAGTAGTTGGTTATTGCACGTTGCGTGAAGGCTTTCGCTCTTTTCGAATTGATAGAATTCAAAAGCTTGAAGTTATTCCTGAATGTTATCCTAAACGTCGTCGGCTATTATTGCGGGAATGGAAAGTAGAAATGCAAAATCAAGGCTATACAGGCGTTGTTTGCGGTGTGAAATAATTACCGTATGGTCTATGAAACTATGCTTTATTTAGTTGCTTGGCTTTGATAGTTTGATCAAACTTTATGCCCGTAAATGCCAGTTGTGAAAATCAAATGCAAGGTTGTTTTATTTGCTAACGGTAGATTTAATAACTTGGACTAATTAATAACAACAGATAGGTTATGGCTCGATTTTGTAAACGAGCTGAAAGGAGATAGCACCCAGTTCTATCCTGAATGCTTCAATGGGAATCTTTAGAGAGCCGTCCGACTCTAAAGTAAGTTGCTGTTAGGTGAGTGTTGGCGTAATCTCAAACAGAGTGATTTCGCTAGTGGTGCCTAGCCGTAGTGTTGGTCCCCATGTCCCTGTGCCTTGGTTGACATAGAGGTAAGCATCTTTATAGGGATATAGCCCTTTTATATACTCAAAATGTGTTTTCACTGCATAGTTAAATGGCTTGATTTGACCATTATGGGTATGGCCTGAGATTTTTAAATTCACTCCCAACGCCTGTGCGGTTTCTATACCTTGTGGGCGGTGGTAGAGCAGTATTGAGTAGCGATCTTTGTCTATGGTAATTGTTGGTAGTATTTTATCAACTTGATGCGGATCATTGGCATCATCTATGCCAATAAACTGTAGTTCGCCGACCGTTAGTTGCTGGTTTCTTAAAACATTCACACCTAGAGAACGCAAGCGCTGCATGATCTGGTCGTGGTCTTCATAACGTTCGTGATTGCCGTTGCAGTAATATATTGGCTGCTTAAAATGAGCGAGAGAAGCTAATTGTTGCTCGGTGATACCGGGCTGATCAATGAAGTCTCCGGTAATGCAGAGAAAGTCTGGTTCTAGGTCGGTTATTTGTTTCATAGTTTGGCGTAGAAATCTTGAGGTACGGGAACCTATGTGAACATCTGAAATCTGAACGAAACGAACAGGACTACTGATTTTATCAGTGGTCAATGGCACAATTATGACTTTGGGTTTCCAAGCAATGGATACGCCCCAAATGGCGATTAGAGTGGCGATACCGCATATCATCAAACCTATTAGAAGTTCACTTGTTTGACTGAATTGCAGCACTACCTCTCCCAGAATGACTAGACCTAATAGCACAGGAGATAGGCCAAAGAAGAAGTCGGCAATGCGCCTGAGAAGGTAAGCGAGCTGACCATGACGATTTTTGAGCAGCGTTCGCGCAATAAGTTGTGAACTAAGTAGTAGTATTGTGACAGTGATATGCCAGACTGTGGGAAGTTGTAACCAGCCACCGATACGCCAAGCAGGATAGCCGAGCAGTATGAGTGAGAAAATAAGTATCACAATCAAGAATTTCAACATATTGGCCTATTTTATCTAGATGCTATCCGTTGATATGGCTACAGCTGAGCAGATGACAAGAGGTGATCAGGATTGGTTCTGAAAATCTGCGCTGCGATAGATAGCCTTTGGTAAGTGTTGGTAAGTCTACTTATGTAAGGCTATTGTGTTGCATCAGGTAAGTGTATAGTCAGAGGTCGTTGTTATTTATTTCTGTTACGATTCATAAGGCTGGGCTTAGGCTATGAAGATGATGTTTGTTCGGTTTGTGCCATTTATTTTTGTTTTTTTATGGAGTACTGGTTTTATCGGTGCGAAATATGCGCTGCCGTTTATAGAGCCATTTTTCCTGCTATTTATTCGCATGCTCTGTACATTGGCAGTATTTTTGGTGCTATGCCAAATTTTTAGGTCTAAATGGCCAGCCACTATTATAGCGGCACATCAGATGGCTGTCGGGTTGTTAATACATGGCTGTTATCTTGGCGGGGTGTTTGCGGCTATTAAGTTGGGAATGCCAGCAGGCGTTACTGCATTTATCGTGGGAACTCAACCGTTGTTGACAGCAGTCGTGAGCCACTATGGGTTAGGGAATAAGTTGGGGAGCCGAGAAATATTAGGGCTTTTGCTTGGGTTTGTAGGTCTGAGCGTGATGCTCATCTCTACTGCAAACGCAGCAACAACATCATTTACTGTATGGGGCGTGCTGGCGGCTATTATCGCGCTGCTTGGGATTTCTATTGGCACTATATATCAAAAACAACTCGCAGGTGGAGCAGATTTTTTAACAGGATCAGTATGGCAATATTTTAGTACGTTGATTCTAATGGCAGTGTTGGCGTGGAGCTTTGAGGAGCGCGTTATTATCTGGCATTGGCAGTTGGTATTGGCGTTGCTGTGGCTGGTGCTAGTGCTCTCTGTTTTGGCAGTATTGTTGTTGATGTTTATGATTCGGGAAGGGGAGTCCGCAAAAGTTGCGAGTTATTTTTATTTAGTTCCAGCGCTTTCTTGTCTAGAAGCTTGGTGGTTATTTGATGAGAATTTGCCAGTAGCAGCTATTGCCGCGATAGGGTTAACAATTATTGGTGTTTACTTAGTTGTAAAAAGGCCCATTGTTAATGGTTAATTAGTAATGGGCTAGATTTTGAGTGGAACTAAAAATGTCTTTATTTCGGAACTTAGGCATATAACTTAGGGATGTATTCCAGATAATCTTTGTATTGATCTATATAACTGATATCAAATTCAGTAGTTACCGTGTCATCAGATATTAAGTATGTTGATTTAGCGGCCTTATTAATATTGGAGAGCTCATTGGTTAGGTGATTTAAAAAGCCATACATAGTCAAAAAGAAAATGAATGAAACTAGCAATGCTGCGCCAATTATTCTTAAGTCTGAACTTTTTTCGATTATTCTTTTCATATTTAGTGCCCTTTTTATTGTTTTGTGAGTTTTTTTTCTATTAATTGATTTTACTATTTTTTAGTTGTTAATCAAGTTTATATGCAATATTTTTTCTTAAATCTAATTAATATACTTTTTTTTATAAGTTTTTATATAAAAATATTTTTATACGCAAAATATTTTTCATTAAAATTAAAAATAATTGAAATTATATTTTATAAAATAGATGAAGATGCTTGAAATTCTTTAGTGAGAAATTGTGACTGACAACTGTGTTAGAATCATTTTTA
>CAKMZF010000044.1 GCA_929200405.1 uncultured Gammaproteobacteria bacterium
TTTTGATATCTCCAGCGATTTGTTCTGGCAGGGTTGCCGCTCTGGTGCCTTCTCTAGTGGAGTACGGGAAGATGTGCGCATGGAGTAGCGGCAGTTCCGCCAATGCTGAGAGACTAAGCGCGAAGTCTTGTTCTGTTTCCCCCGGAAAGCCAACGATAATATCTGTGCTAAGCGTAAAGTTAGGTATGGTCGCTACGGCTTGATCGACAAGGTCTAAAAAGCTCTGGCGCTTACAGCGTCTGGCCATTTTCTTTAGTATCTGGTCGCTACCGCTTTGCAGTGGTAGGTGCAGATGCGGCATCATCCGACTGTCTGCATAGAGGGCAAAAAAATCATCTGTTAGCCCCCACGGCTCTACTGAGCCAAGCCGGATTCTAGGCACTGAGGTTTCCGCCAACACTTGTGCCAATAATTCACTAAGGTTGCTGTTGATGTCACTGCCATAGCCACCGAGATGCACCCCAGAGATCACCACTTCTTGTATGCCTGCTTGATGATAGCGGTTTATTTCATCAATAATATCAGCGATAGGTTTGCTTTTTTCCTCGCCCCTTGCATGGGTGACTATGCAGAAGGTGCATTGATAGCGACAACCATCTTGGGCTTTGATAAATGCCCGACTTCTGCCACGGCTGTATATGCCAGATGACCAGTCCGTGCTGAGCTGGCTGGGTGCGGCTGGTTCGCCTAATAGGTCTACTGTTTTTGTCACGAGTTCAGATTTTTGGTGATTGGCGACCATTAAATCTAATCCCAACGTTTCGCCCTCTTCTGGTGATAGGCTCAGATAACAACCGGATGCTATGGTTTTTGCTAGAGGTTGTTTCTGCTGCAACTGACGTATGACTTTTCGTGATTTCCTCACCGCTTCTTGGGTAACCGCGCAGGTGTTAATCACAAAGCAATCGGCTTGCTCTGGCTCTGCGGTTATCCCAAATCCTTTGCTGGTAAACTCATGTGTCCACTGAGCCAGCTCTGCTTCGTTGAGTCGGCAGCCTAGTGATTTTAGGTAAACTTGATGAGACATATTGTGGTGACCACTTTGAGAATTTAACCGAATTATAGTTGATTTTACCATTGAGGTGAAAGCAAGAACGCCTTTTCTCAGGCAAATCCTTTGCCCAATGACCTTCTATATAAAACGCTCCCAGATATTACGCAATAAAAATAATGCTGTCAGTCACTGATTATTTCAATCGCCGTTTTGTTTTGCTTTGTCATACAACTGTCATATTCAACACTTATGATGCGCTCAGTACAGGTACTAGATAACGAATTTATTTAACTATTTAGAGGCTATTATGTTTAAGAAATCTTTATTAACGGCTACGGCGATATTTTTGGTAACAGGTGTAGCACAGGCGAGAGAGACTATCTCTATCGTTGGTTCCTCAACAGTATATCCTTTTGCAACAGTGGTGGCTGAGGTGTTTGGTAACAAAACTTCGTTCACTGCGCCTAAGATTGAGTCAACTGGTTCTGGCGGCGGTTTCAAGCTGTTTTGTGCTGGTCTTGGTGTGGAGCATCCAGATTTCACCAATGCTTCTCGTGCAATTAAAGCCAAAGAAGTTAAGCTTTGCCAAGAGAATGGTGTGACTGAAGTAACTGAGGTTAAGATTGGTTACGATGGCATTGTTTTCGCTAACTCAAAGCAGGGCGATGTTGTGGACTTAACCCGCAAGCAGATTTTCCAAGCCCTAGCGAAAGATGTTGAAGTTGACGGCAAGCTTGTTGCTAACCCTTATAAGGCTTGGTCTGATATTGATGCATCGCTACCTGCTGAGAAAATTGAAGTACTCGGCCCACCACCATCATCAGGCACTAGAGATGCTTTTGTGGAGTTGGTAATGCATGAAGGCTGCGCTGAGTTTGAAAGCATTGCTTCGCTAAAGAAAACCGACAAGTCAAAGTTTAAAGCGGTTTGCAATACCATGCGTGAAGACGGCGGTTTTGTAGAAGCAGGTGAAAATGACAACCTGATTGTGCAAAAACTCAATGCTAATCCTGCGGCTTTTGGCATATTCGGTTTTAGCTTTTTAGAGGCCAATAGCGATAAAATCCAAGGCGCTAAAATTGAAGGCACAATTCCGACGTTTGACAATATTGCTGATGGTAGCTACCAAGTCTCTCGCCCTCTCTTCTTCTATGTAAAGAACCAGCACGTTGACACTATTCCAGGTATGCAAGAATATGTTAATGAGTTTGTTTCAGATGACGCGGTGGGTGAAGAAGGCTATTTGGCTGATATCGGTTTGATTCCGGCACCAGAAGACGAGTTTGAGCAGTTACAAGAAACTGTTGCCTCTTTAAAGGTAATGGATGCTTTTACTAAGTAACAGCCCTGCACGTTATCGGACACCTATAACCGTCTGCAACGCTGGTTATAGAGTGGTCGTCAACGGCTTAGGGAGTGTGGCTTTTGCTGCTCTCCCTTTGCTGTAATAGATTATAAAATTAACCACTTACTCAATAATTCACCTTATGTCTGCAATCCAACCATTTGCCAATAGTTATCTATTTCTACTGCTTATTGTCATTAGTGCTGCGGGGTATTTTTTGAGTACACGGCGCGCCGTTCGTTCTGTTGCTGGCAACACTAGTCAACTACATTCGCTGCCAAAATATTTCGGCAGCTATACTGCTATATTGATTTTCTGCCCAGCCGCACTGCTGTTTTTTGTTTGGAGCGCTAGCCAAAACTCAATTATCCTCAATCTATTGGTTGAGCAGTTACCCCCATCTGTTTTTGAGCAGGCAAACTTTAACCTGAATTTGTTTTTAAATAAGGTCAAAAACCTTACCTTTAATGCCGTGCCGACTTCTGATGAAGCAGTCATTGCAGCGGCACAGACTTATGTCAACTATCACAATACTTCCGGCTGGCTAATGTTTGCTGCGGTATTGGGACTAGCACTGCTCTGCTTCGTTATTGCCTATAACCAGTTAGCGCCGCAGTTTCGTGCCCGAAACCGAGTTGAATTTTTAATCAAATGCTTTTTGATTATCTGCTCTATCATCGCGATTATGACAACCCTAGGCATTGTGACATCGGTATTGTTTGAGTCATTCAACTTCTTTACATTAGTTCCCGTCACTGACTTTTTGTTTGGCACTCAATGGGCACCTGGCCCAACTGAGCATGCCAAGTACGGCGCTATTCCTCTGTTTGCTGGAACCATGTTAATCACTCTGATTGCCATGTTGGTTGCCGTACCTATTGGTCTGCTGGCTGCCATTTATCTTGCTGAATATGCTTCTAGCCGCGTGCGCAGCATCACCAAGCCACTACTGGAAATACTGGCTGGTATTCCTACTGTAGTCTATGGCTTCTTTGCTGCTATTACTGTTGCCCCGTTCATTCGAGAGATGGGTGAGTCGGTGGGCTTAGATGTGGCCTCTGAGTCTGCCTTAGCCGCTGGGGCTGTCATGGGAATTATGATTATTCCTTTTATCTCATCTCTCTCCGATGATGTGATTAACGCAGTTCCCCAGAGCTTGCGGGATGGCTCTTACGGGCTGGGAGCCACTAAGTCTGAAACCATTAAAAAGGTGATATTACCAGCTGCCCTTCCCGGTATTGTCGGCGCGGTGCTATTAGCACTTTCACGGGCGATTGGCGAGACTATGATCGTGGTAATGGCCGCTGGCTTAGCCGCAAATTTAACCGCAAATCCGCTAGACAATGTAACCACCGTTACGGTGCAAATCGTCACGGCTTTGGTTGGTGATCAGGCTTTTGAGAGTGCACAAACATTGGTGGCTTTTGCTTTGGGATTAGTGTTATTCATTGTCACACTTATTCTCAACGTCATTGCCTTAATCGTGGTACGGAAATATCGAGAGCAATATGATTAACCGCTGCGTACAGATGATAAGCACAATTATGATAATCGCAATATATCCACTCCGTTTTCTGCCAGTGTTAGGATAATTTATGACCGTGACAATTTCTAAAAAAATAAAAAAACAACAAAAGAAAGCTGAACTTGCCAAGCAGGCTGCAAAGAAGCTGGCAAAGCGCCATCGTCAGGAAAAGAATTTCAGGCGCATAGGCTTAGCCGCCGTTCTGATGGGCATGCTGTTCTTGGTAATACTATTCACAGATATTATCAGCAAAGGTTATACCGCCTTTATGCAAACGCAGATTCAGTTGACTATAGATTTTGACAGCAACCGAATTGCCAAGAATATTGCCAAAAATAAAGAGACAGATGGCGAGACACTTTACAATGGCAACTATCGAAAGCTAGTTAGTGACGCCCTATACGCTAAGTTTCCCGATGTCACTAAACGCAAAGACAAAAAGTTGCTTAGAAGCATAATAAGCACTAGCGCCCAATACTATCTACGAGACTTAGCAGTAACCAAAATTGACACCGATAGTCGTGCCAATGACAGCAACGATTTGCAAAGAAATATTGCCATAGGTAGCGGCAAATCCGCAGCTGATGCAGAGTCTCCGAGCGCGGTACAGTACCAAATAAACTCACAGTATGTTGGTCAAAAGCAAGATATTTGGGTAATTGCTGATGATCTATTTGATATGTTCCACAAAGGTTTTTACACCGCAGAAGGTGCGGAGAGTGAACGTTTAATTAAAGACAATTATGTGACTTGGTATAATAAATTATTGGCAGAAGGCAACATTAGAACTGTGTTTAATTTTGATTTTTTTACCAATACTGACTCCACCAACGCCGAGTTAGCAGGCATATGGGGAGCGATGAAAGGCTCATTTTATGTGCTGCTGGTCACACTGCTGCTCTCTTTCCCTATTGGCGTTGGCGCGGCGATATACCTAGAGGAGTTTGCGCCTAAGAATCGTTGGACAGACTTGATTGAGGTTAATATTAACAACCTAGCCGCCGTACCCTCTATTGTATTCGGACTGCTGGGTCTGGCAGTATTTTTAAACTTTTTCGGTCTGCCACGCTCTGCACCCATTGTCGGCGGTATTGTGCTCAGCCTGATGACCTTGCCAACCATTATTATCTCTAGTCGCGCCTCTTTAAAATCGGTGCCACCGTCAATCAAAGACGCTGCTCTTGGGGTTGGTGCTTCCAAAATGCAGACCATTACTCACCACACCCTACCCCTTGCTTTACCGGGTATGTTGACAGGCACTATTATCGGCATGGCGCAGGCGCTAGGTGAGACGGCTCCTCTACTCATGATCGGCATGATCGCTTTTGTGATGAGCGTGCCAACGGGTATTTTTGACAATGCTACGGTAATGCCGGTGCAGATATTTCTATGGTCTGATCTACCTGCACGAGGCTTTATGGTAAAGACCTCGGCGGCGATTATGGTTTTACTGGCTTTTTTGATTACCATGAACGCCATTGCTGTGATACTCAGAAAGCGCTTTGAAAGGCGCTGGTAGCCAGAACTGATTATTCATCACTGAGTCTACAAAACTAGAACAACACCAACAACGCTAACAGCGCTAAGTTAGGATTATTGATATGACCTCCAACACTCAACAGGAAAACGATCACCAAAGCATTGCCGCTAGAATGATCAATAATGAAAACTTCAAAACCATTGGCGATATTTCTGCCAAGAAACCTCGCATGGTCTGCAAAAACGTTAATGTCCATTACGGAGATTTTCATGCGATAAAAAACTTAAGTATTGAAATTGGCAAAAATGAAGTAGTGGCATTTATTGGCCCCTCTGGTTGCGGAAAGTCCACATTTTTACGCACTCTAAATCGCATGAATGACACCATAGATATTTGCAAAGTCAGTGGTAGCATAGAGCTAGATGGCGTTAATATCTATGACAAATCAATCGATGTGGTCGAATTACGGGCCAATGTTGGCATGGTTTTCCAAAAGCCTAACCCCTTCCCTAAGTCAATTTATGAGAATGTGATCTACGGCGCTAAAATTCACGGCTTAGTGAAAAGCAAAGCGGATATGGACGAATTGGTAGAGAAAAGCCTGCGCAAAGCCAGCCTATGGTCCGAGGTCAAAGACCAACTTCATAAACCTGGCACCGGTCTCTCTGGGGGTCAACAACAGCGTCTTTGCATTGCTAGAGCCATTGCGATTAGCCCAGAGATTATTTTGATGGATGAACCCTGCTCTGCATTAGACCCCATTTCTACTGCTAAAATTGAAGAGTTAATCAGCGAGCTGCAACAGAACTACACCATTGTTATCGTAACGCACTCCATGCAGCAGGCGGCGCGAGTCTCTAATAGAACGGCTTATTTTCACCTAGGCAAACTGGTCGAAGTTGGCAATACCGATGATATTTTTAATATCCCCAAGCATAAGCTTACTGAAGATTACATTACTGGCAGATTTGGATAAAAGGACATGACCATGGATTTAACCCCACAACCACACCACACCGTTAGTAGCTTTGATGATGAAATGAACCAACTCCATGCCCAGATTATGGAAATGGGCGGTTTGGCGAAAAAGCAGATTCAAAAAGCGATAGCTTCTATAAAAAAAGAAGATTTGGATTTAGCCAAAAAAGTACTAAAACGCGAAAACAAGGTCAATAATTTTGAGCTAAATGTTGATGCCAGCGTCAACCGAATCATTGCCCTCAGACAACCAATGGCCAGTGACTTGCGCCATATCATGGCGATTTCAAAATGCGTGAATGATCTGGAGCGTGTCGGTGATGAGGCCAGAAAAATTGCCAAAATCACCGCGAAATTTTATGGTGGCGACAGCACTCCACCCAACCCTAGCTTGCTGCGAGATATCGACAATATGTCAAAGTATGCACAAGGCACTCTCAGTGACGCGCTAGAAGCACTAAGCCGATGGGATATGGACAGTGCGCTCGCTATTGCTAAATCAGATGAAGAACTAAACTTGGCTTTTTCGGATGCCTTACGCCGTTTGGCAACTTATATGATGGAGGATTCCAGAAATATTGGCTATGCCATCGATGTGGTCTTTTTAATTAAAGCCATAGAGCGTGTTGGCGATCATGCCCGAAATATTGCTGAGTACATAGTTTATGCCGTCTCAGGCCAAGATATTCGCCATATGGACAGTGAAGAAGCCCATGAATCAGTTGCCGATGTTCAAAACTATAATAGTTACAAGTAAGCTGGTCTATTGCTAGGTTTCTGCCACCGCCCTCCCTTATTATCTTTCACACAGTGAATACTCTAGTGCCGTAAAGAGAGAAGATTGAGGCCGCTAGTCCGGCCTTTTTCTCTTCTCTCTCGACATCTCTTTTTTAATTTTTATTGTTGGCTCTTAGTCAGGCTGAGCTTTGACCATGTGCAAGAAAAGCGAGTCCCAACACCTAACTCACTTTCTACTTTTATCTCTCCGTCCAAATTCACCGCAGCATGTCTAACGATGGCAAGACCAAGGCCAGTACCACTCTCGTTAGCCTCATTAGCTTTATTCTCACGAGTCCGTGCTTTATTAACCCGATAAAAGCGCTCGGTAATTCTGGGCAAATGATGCGCCGGTATACCCTCACCATTATCCGCAACAATTAGTCTCGCGCCTTTACTTTTGGTTGGTTCCCAGCGAATAGTGATATTCGTTCCGGCTTTGGTATGATTCACGGCATTAAATAACAGGTTTGAAATCAGCGCTTGCATCATTGTCATATTCCCCAGTAGAAGTCTATTCTCACTAACTTCACTGTCGATATGATGACCACTTTCCCCGCTTAGTCGCTCTGCATCCACAATCAACTGTTTGATTAGCAAGCCAACATCTATTGGCACTACGGTCAAAGACGCCTTATCGTCACCTTCCACTTTTGAGAGCAACAGCAAATCATTAATCAGGTTCGTCATACGCTGCGACTGCACAAACATGGTCTTCAAAGGTCGCTGTATAACTATAATAGGCATTTGCTCAGTACCCTGCTCTACCAGCATATCGGTATTGTCTATCATCGACTCTAGGTAGCCACTAATCGCCGTCAGAGGTGTGCGTAGCTCATGGGAGGCATTAGCCACAAAGTCTTGTCGCATAATCTGAGTGTTAATCTGCTCAGATATATCCGAGAATATCAGCATTTTTTGTGACTTCTTTAGGGGTAATATCACCACGCTTAGGTATTGATCTGTTTTCTTTGGCGCGTCGATCACAGTAGAAAGCGTTGATTTTCTTTCCGGTTGCTGACTCAGCAACTCCACTAGCTTTGGCTCAGGCATTAGATTTAGCAGTAGCTTGTCTTTGTCTAACTTCGCGTGAACGCCCAACATACGCCGCGCCGTGATATTGCTCCAGAGAATGCTATTATCATCTCTGAGCAATATCACGGCATCAGGGTACTTTTTAAAAGCCTCTTTAAAATGCGTATTTTTTTTAATAACCTGAGTAAATACTTCTCTTCTCTGAGCCTGCTTTTGAAAGCCACGAGCCAGCTCATAATAAGGGCTTATATCTGGCATATCTGGCATATTTAATTTTGATTTTTCGGTATTGCTTCGAATAAATTTTTGCAATTTATTCAACTGAAAATTATGCAAGATTAACAGCGTCAAACACGCCAAAAATGCACCCAAGAAAAATTGCTCGAATAAGAAGAAACCACTTAAGGCGCTTGCCAAAATAATGAGTATATCAATGAATATTCGTATCCGATGATTGATCTCTTGCATTATCTACTTCTTAATTATTGGTCAAGGTTATGATTGCGCTGAGCAACGATAACCCGCCCCTCGTACAGTTTGAATAATGGCGTCTAACCCATGCGGTTCCAGCGCTTTGCGTAGCCGCCGGATATGCACATCTACCGTGCGGTCTTCTACATAAACACCGCTACCCCAGACCTGATCCAACACCTGATTTCTGCTATATACGCGATCTTGGTGGCTCATAAAAAATTTCAGCAATCGGTACTCCGTTGGCCCTAGGTCGATAACCACATCAGTCGCAGTCACTCTGTGACTTTTCGGGTCTAATGTGAGCTGACCAATTACCAAATTTTCAGAAGCCTCACCTTGGCTACGCCGCAGCACGGCTTTTATTCGTGCTAACAATTCGCGGGTTGAAAAAGGCTTGGTAATATAGTCATCCGCACCGCTCTCGAATCCTTTAATTTTATTATCTTCCTCCGCTTTTGCAGTCAGCATGATAATAGGTATTTCTTGAGTCGCCTCATCGCTCTTAAGCCGCTTGGTAAAATCGACGCCAGATAAGCCCGGCAACATCCAATCCAGCAATATCAAATCTGGCTTCGCAGCATCTATGCATTGCTGAGCTGCCAATGAATCTTCTGCCTCCGAGATTTCAAAGCCCGCACTGCTCAGGGCAAAGCGTAGCATCTCTCGAATAGCGCTCTCATCTTCTACTAATAATATATGGGCTGACATTATGGCTCTCTTCGCAACTAAGATTATAAAATTTTATTTTTATCTACATCAATATTGATTCACACTAATTTATGTCAGTTTTGTGAAGCTATTATGACAACTTATAAAAATCTGAAAAATTCTACAACACCTTATAGATAACACTATTAACTATCACCAATTGGTATTCCTTGCACTACGTCATTTATAATCAACTTATATAATCATATATAATCAGCTCTGGTATAATCCTGCTAAATTTCACGACAAAACCGATAACAACCAATAGCCAACTCTATGACAACCATACTCATTGTCTGTTACTCTGACAGTGGCAACACTGCCAAAATGGCAAAAACCATTGCCGATGGCGTTCGCCAAACGGGTGCAGAAGCACTAGTACGCGCAATACCACCGACATCTTATAACAGCGAAGCCAACCTGCCTACTGTACCAGACACGGGACCGCCTTATGTTACTGTGGCAGAGGTAGAGAGTTGCGATGGCATGATTGTAGGCTCTCCAACCCATTTTGGCAGCATATCTGCTCCCGTTGCACAATTTTTTAGTCAAATAGCCAGCGTATGGCTATCAGGAAATCTCATAGATAAGCCTGCTGGTGTTTTCACCTCAACTGGGTCATTACACGGCGGTCAAGAGCTCGTGCTACAACAACTCATGGTACCGCTGATGCACATGGGCATGGTGATAGTCGGCTTGCCGTATAGCAACAATGAACTCAATGACACGGAATCAGGCGGCACTCCTTATGGCCCCAGCCATTGGTCACGAAAAAAAGGCGTTGAGCGTGATATGGACAATGATGAGACCATACTTTGTAAAGCACTTGGCAGCCGCGTTGCCACCATTAGTCAACAACTCAAGAGCACCAAATGAGATTACAATCCCCTTTTTTAACCATGGCTGCCAACACCTCTGTGCTCATTACCGTAGTCTCATTAATTGCCTTATTGGCAATGACAGAGTCCGTGGCTGAAATTCGTAGAATCATTATTTTAATCACCACATTGCCACTACTGTTTACACTGCGCGCTATTAGCAAAGAGAATCGCTCACGAATTTTTCTATGTTCATTGCTAGCGCTACTATATTTCTGTGGAGGCGTACTTGCCCTCTATGCTAGCAGTGATAATGGTACCGACTCTCTGGTCGCTTTTATTTTTACCACTGCGGTTACCTGTTGGTTTCTCTCTAGTGTTATGCTCGTAAAAGCACTCTCTCTCGCAGAGCAAGCACAACAGAGCGAATGAAACAGCTCATGCAGCTAACTATGGTTAAGCGATTACAGACTTGAAAGCCTCCCAGAAAACACCGCTATTACTGATCCCCGCGCTACTTTGTGATCAAACATTATGGCAGCACCAAATCACCGCTTTACACGATATCGCAGAGATTGTAATCGCTGACACCTTTTCCGATGACAGTCTTGTCGCCATGGCAGTACGCGCTGACCAACAAATGCGCGACCAATTTGGTAGCAACACACCATATGCTGTCGCTGGGCTATCAATGGGCGGCTATATCGCTTTAGAGCTATGGCAAATTGCCAGTCAACGAATCTCAAAAATAGCCATGCTAAACACCTCCGCCGCTGCTGAATCTGTAGAAAAAACACGGCAACGGCAGCGCTTAATCGCCACAGTTAAAGCCCACCACCGCTTTCACGGTATGAGCGATAAGCAGTTGCGTGAATATATCCATGTTGACCAACTGCAAAACCAGCAGCTCGTGGACACCATCAAGCAAATGACTCAGCGGGCTGGCAAAGAGAATTTTATCCGTCAACAACAAGCAATTATTGCACGTCGAGATCACAGCCAGCTCTTGCATCAAATCACCGTACCGGCATTAATTATCTCTGGAAAGAATGACGTGATTACACCACCAGAATTGCAAAAACAAATGGCAGAGGCGATAAAAGATACCACTTTTGTTGAAATCTCCCATTGCGGCCACCTCAGCACCTTAGAAAAACCCGAAAATATTAATATTTTTCTTAGAAATTGGTTAATAATAGAGTAAACTTAACAAAATAATAACATAAACCATCCTGAAAGAGTCGCTGCTTTGCATATACTAATAACAGGCGGAACTGGATTTATTGGGCAACACTTAATTAAGCATTGGCTGCATCGCGGCCATCAAATCTCAGTCCTCACTCGCAACCCAGTCTTTGCCAAAACAAAACTAGGGCTACCTAAAGTTAAGTTTTTAAAAAACCTACCGGAGAACAACCCCAGCAATATAGAGGTGGTTGTTAATTTAGCTGGAGCGCCTATTTTCAACAATAGGTGGACAGACTCTACCAAAGAAGCGTTACTGAACTCACGAGTAGAGACCACCAGAGTCTTGGTTAACTGGATGATTAACTGCTCCTTTCCACCCAGTATTTTTCTCTCTGCTTCTGCCATTGGCTACTATGGTACCCAGCACGAAAATAGCATGGACAAATTAGATGAAAGCGCGGCAGCAAGTAGCGAATTTCAGTCTCAGCTATGCCAACAATGGGAGGCAGCCAGCCTGCCCTTGCTTGAGCATGGCATTAGACGTGCAGTGTTTCGACTGGGCATTATTTTTAGCCCACAAGGTGGTTTACTGCCTAAAATGATGCTGCCATTTAAATTGTATGTCGGCGGCAAAACAGGCAGTGGTTTGCAAAAAATTAGCTGGGTGCATATCGATGATGTTATTGGTGCCTTTACCATTGCACTCAAAAGCCCACAGTACAACAGCACTTATAATCTTACCGCGCCAAATCCAGTTACCAATACCGATATTTCTAAAATGTTTGCAGAGATACTACAGCGCCCTAATGCCATTCCTATGCCCGAAAAATTGCTTTATATCTTGTTAGGAGAAAGAGCCGACTTATTAGCAAAAGGTCAGCATGTTGTCCCGACGGGCTTGATGAAGCTTGGGTTTACCTTTCGCTATAAATACGCTTACCGCGCTATTGAAAATTGCCTAATGAAAAGTCGCTCATAAAAACTAGAAGCGTAAAAATTTAACCACGTCTTTGGCTAAAAAAATCCGTCAATAGCTGACGAGATTGTTCAGCCAGCAAGCCGCCTGAAACTTTTGGATGATGATTCAGCACTTTATTGGGAATAACCGATAGCGCACTGCCACATGCACCCGCTCTGGCATCCTCAGCACCGTAAATTACATTGGCTACCCGCGCCTGCACAATCGCCCCAGCACACATAGCACACGGTTCTAAAGTCACATATAAACGACTTGCTAATAATCTATGGTTTTGGCAATATCGCCCAGCCTCGCGCATCACTACAATTTCCGCATGACCACAGGGGTCAGCCAAACGCCGAGTCTGATTACCTGCGGCAAAGCTCATACCATCTGAGAGCACTAACACTGCTCCAATAGGCACCTCACCCTGCGCCTCTGCTAGCTCCGCTTGACGCAGTGCGCGCTGCATATGCTCGATATCTTGTGTACTAAAAACCATCATCTAATTATTTGCCACCACTGCCAAACTCTTTAGAAATCATCGCTGCGTTCGTATCTTAGCTATCGCTTCATTTGCCAGCTCATCACAGCGTTCATTTTCCGGTATCCCTGCATGGCCTTTCACCCAGTGCAGGGTGACATCATGGCTCTCCAATAACGGCAACATTTTTTGCCACAAATCTTGATTTTCAACAGGCTTTTTATCGGCTTTTTTCCAGTTTCGCTTCTGCCAACCCTGCAACCAGCCCTTCTCAATCGAGTCGACCACATATTTAGAATCACTATACAGGTTCACCGTACAAGACCGAGTCAACGCTTCAAGTCCAATAATTGCCGCAGTAAGCTCCATTCTATTATTAGTGGTCTTTGGCTCACCCCCACTGATTTCCTTGCGATGCGAGCCCATCATCAACACCACGCCATAGCCTCCAACACCGGGGTTAGGCTGAGCACCACCATCGGTATATATCGTGACTTCATCTTTGATTACGGACATATATTGTTCCTTTAAAGTAGCGTGCTTATTGATCGTTATCGAATTTATCTGGCTTAGCCACCGCGGCCTTTGGCGGCATTGGTAATTGTTCTTGTTTGAGCAACATGCCTAGTCTTTTTGCTGTCACTGTCATCTTAGCGTCACTACTAAGCGTATCTACCTCAGTTACCACCTTCATTAGCTGTGTCATGTTCTCTCCATATCTTGAAACCAGCCATTTGGCAGAAGCATCATCAAGCTTTAAACCTAGATACTTTGCCCTGAGTTGCACGGCGGCTTGCTTATCAAGTGAGCCCAATGGTGATAATGTCAACTGGTGCAGGTTAGATAAAGTTACTTCATCAACCATCAACTCTTCCGTGCTACTCACCGTTACTTTGTGGCTATGTGAACGCACGGAAATCAGACTCTGCAAAGCAGCCACCCAGCTGGCACTTTGCCTTGCGACATGAGCATCATCCAAACAAAGAATAGGCGGATTTTCATAGCCTACTAAGCCTTCTGCGCCCAATGGCAGTAGCGACTGCAACGGACAGTAGACCCCTTGGTATTTCGATGCAATACCCTGTAATAAGTGCGTTTTTCCGGTCTGAGACAAGCCACGCAACTGTAAGTGCCCAGAAACTTTGCTCTCAAAGAATTTGCTAATTTCTGTAACCACAGATTGTTTATCATAAAAAGTCTCCAAAACCATTAAACGATTGGGTTGGAGATTGAGTCTTTGCTGGTGAAGCATTTGAAAAGTCAGCCTTAATTCATTATCTGGATGTACAGTAGCCACATCCTAATCACAGATATTATTATGAAAAATAAATTTGCAGCTATTCTATCACTTACTGGCCTCTGCTGTCTGGCAGTATCGGCAGATACTTTTGCAATAGACGGTGTTAATAATTCCAGCAATAGTTACAGCATTGCTTTTAAAGGCATAAAAGTTGGCGTGGGCACAATGCGTATTAGCAAACAACAGCAAGCAGAAGGCAGCTGGAAATATAGACTATCATTAAACGCAGAAAGCACGGGATTAGCCAAGCTAGTTACTGGTGAGATGAAAATCAGTGATACTACCAACGGCTTATGGAAAGACGGCACATGGTTTCCCAATGAATTTAACCATTTTGAAAAAAGTGATAAAGGTAATAAACAACACTCCATGTACTTTAACTGGAGCACTAATAAGGTGAATGAAAACAAAGATGGTCACGTCCACAGTTATACATTGCAGCCAAATACCATTGACTACGGCACCACATTTTTAGTACTGCAATCACTAGCATCTCAAGGCTGCATCAGTGGAAACTATAACCAGCTAGATAGCGGCACACTCAAAAATATCACCATTCAATGTGTTGGCGAAGAAACGCTTAATGGCAAACCAGTGTACAAATACACCTCTAGCAGCGGTGAAAAAAGCTTCAACGCGTATATGTCTCGCGATGGCGACAATGAGCTGCAACGATTTGTTGGCATAAAAGATGGCAACGAGACTATTTCACTACAGAAATAGTGCTGTGAGTTAATTTTTATTTATCTACACACTTTTTAGTTGCTATCACTGCTGTTCTGTTAACTTTCATAGCAAAGATATTTGATGGACATTAGGCATCTCATCTCGTATCGGATCACCTCTCAGTAATCCCATTAAATCTCTTCTCTCAAATAGACTAAACAGTAATTTATTTCATAAATAAAACATAAAGTAAATTTTTTGATAAAAAATTAAATTAAAAAGCAATTAAAAATCAACTAATAATTTAAAGTGAAAAAACTTAGTAAAGCTAAAATACTTCTCTTCTTAAATTTTGAGCATGGCACTTTCCTCTATGCCGCATCTGCGGTATAACAGCAACATGAAAGTACCAAAGAGAATACAACCACTTGTTGATGAAGGCTTAATCGATCAAGTGATAACACAATTAATGAGTGGTAAAGAAGCCACTGTTTACGTAGTGCGTTGCGGCACTGAAATCCGTTGTGCCAAAGTTTATAAAGAAGCCAGTAAACGCAGCTTTAAGCAAGCTGTTCTCTATCAGGAAGGCCGAAAGGTCCGAAATAGCCGCCGTGCACGCGCTATGGGTAAAAAGTCAAAGTTTGGTAGAGAACAACAAGAAGATGCATGGCAAACCGCAGAGGTAGATGCGCTCTATCGCTGCGCCCATGCAGGTGTCAGAGTACCTACGCCTTATGGCTGTTTTGATGGAGTATTATTAATGGAGCTCATCACAGATGAAGAAGGCTATGTTGCCTCTCGCCTAAATGATGTTGAGCTCTCATCAGAAACTGCCATAAAGCATCATGGCCTGTTAATGGAGTACGTGAAACGCATGTTGTGCGCAGGTTTGGTACATGGTGATTTATCTGAGTTTAATGTACTGGTAGATCAAGACGGCCCCGTGATTATTGACATGCCACAAGCCGTTGACGCTGCTGCAAATAACAATGCCAAATGGATGTTCGCTCGTGATGTAAACAATATGACTAAATACTATGGGCAGTTCGCATCAGCATTATTAAAGACAAAATATGCTAAAGAAATGTGGGCATTGTTTGAGGCCGGTAACTTAACCGTTGACACTGAGCTCACTGGTAGATTTAAGGAAAACCTGAAAAGAGCCAATGTAAAATCTGTAATGCATGAGATTCAAGCTGCCTTTGAAGAAGAGCAAGAAAAACAAGCTAGAATTGAAAGTGCGCGCAAGCAAAGTTAACAACTCTAATTGCACAGAAACAACAGACAATACCGTCTCTGTTGCTGTGTAGGAAAAGGAGCCATTAATTAGCTTGCTTAGCCTCTTCGGCGACGTCTTCTACCGCCATCGCTACCTTTCTGCTCTTCTCTAGGCGCAATTTTTGGCTCTGGTAATGTCACCACTTTGGCTAGCTCTGTAAAGATGTCAACTTTATTAGGCATGGCCATAGCATCTACAAAGTAATCCTGAAACTTAGGCTCAAGCGCGGTTTCTATCTTTTCAATAGTTCGCACTACTTGCTCTATTTCATCTCTGGAGGTCTTATCTAACAGCGCGATTCGTGACCCCGTACCCGCAGCATTACCAGCTGAACTAACTTGCGCTAAGTCACAATCCGGTATTAACCCTAAGACCATAGCGTATTTCACATCAATGTGGCTACCAAAAGCACCAGCCAATCTTATCCGATCAACTTTCTCTATTCTGGCTTTGTCCATCAGTAATTTAATACCTGCATACAAAGCAGCTTTGGCAAGTTGGATCGCTCTGACATCATTTTGAGTAATGCGAATATCTAAAACACCCTCTTCTCCACCTTTCTGCAACACATAAGAAAAAGTGCGGCCATCAGCCACTATTCGATCACTTCTGCTAGCTAACTGGCCATCAATCACACCATCTACGTTGATAATCTCGGCTAAGAACATTTCTGCAACGACTTCAATAATGCCAGAACCACAAATACCAGTGACGCCTGTATCTTGGATAGAGCGTTTGAAACCTTCTTCATTAGACCACAATCCAGAACCGATAACTTGAAATTTAGGCTCTAAGCTATCTTTGTCTATCCGTACACGCTCTATCGCTCCTGCTGCCGCACGCTGACCTCCACTAATTTGAGCACCTTCAAAGGCTGGACCAGTAGGACTTGAACAGGCTAATAGTTTGTTGCGATTCCCCAAGACAATCTCAGCATTAGTACCAACGTCAACCAATAGCGTCATCGGATCGTCGCCATACGGAGCCTCGGATAGCACGACACCAGCAGTATCTGCGCCCACATGACCCGCGATACAAGGCAACACATAAGCGCGAGAACCAGAGTGCAAGTGCAAACCAATCTCACTTGCCTTAACAGACAGTCCTCCATCTATAGTCAATGCAAATGGCGCACCACCAAGCTCTATAGGGTCTATACCAAGAAACAGATGATGCATGACAGGATTGCCAACTAGGGTCACATCTAGCACTTCACTGGTATCTATAGCTGCCTCATTGCAAAGCTCCGCAATCAAATGATCAAGCCCCTGTTGAACAGCAGATGTCATTTCAACTTCTCCGCCGGGATTCATCATGACATAAGACACGCGGCTCATTAAATCTTCGCC
>CAKMZF010000045.1:0-3135 GCA_929200405.1 uncultured Gammaproteobacteria bacterium
CTTTTTATAGTATAAATAATGAGACAATTGTGATCAGAAGAGCAGCCTTGAGGTTGATAGAGTGGTATTATTAAAGAAGATTTATTTATCTTTAGCTGCTAACAACTGGTATGTCATTAAAAAACCTGCAATTCAATAAGTTTTTGCCGTATTCAGACAATAGAAAATATTGGTAGTTGGTACCTTGTTAGCCTAAATTATACTTTTTTATTTTGATCATTTTTATTTAGATAATGTTTGCTTAGGAGAAACCAAATGTTTACCAAAGATATGGATATCGCTTCTTACGACCCAGAATTGTACAATAGCATGGTGTATGAAAGTCAGCGACAGGAGCACCACATTGAGCTTATTGCTTCTGAGAATTATGCTAGTCCTAGAGTCATGGAAGCGCAAGGCTCTAAGCTTACCAATAAATACGCCGAAGGTTATTCTGGTAAGCGTTATTATGGTGGCTGCGAATACGTAGACGTGGCAGAGAGCTTGGCTGTTGATCGTGCTAAAGAATTGTTTGGGGCGGCTTGGGCAAATGTACAGCCACACTCAGGCTCACAGGCGAATGCCGCTGTCTACATGGGATTATTGCAACCTGGTGATACCGTATTGGGTATGAGCCTAGATCATGGTGGTCATTTAACGCACGGTGCTAAACCCAACTTTTCTGGCAAAATCTACAATGCCGTTCAATACGGTATCAATGACGAAGGTAATATTGATTATGATGCTCTAGAAGCATTAGCTGTAGAGCATCAACCTAAAATGATTATTGCAGGTTTTTCTGCCTATTCACGCTTCTTAGACTTTGCTAGGTTCCGTGAGATCGCTGATAAAGTTGGTGCTTACTTAATGGTTGATATGGCACATGTGGCTGGGTTAATCGCCGCTGGACTTTATCCGGACCCTGTACCTTATGCAGATGTTTGCACAACCACTACTCATAAAACATTACGCGGACCTCGCGGTGGTTTGATTGTGGGTCGTGAAAATCCAGAAATCGAGAAGAAAATGAACTCCTTGGTTTTCCCTGGTATTCAAGGCGGGCCATTGATGCATGTGATTGCTGCTAAAGCTGTTGCATTCAAAGAAGCGCTAGACCCGAGTTTTATTGATTATCAAAAGCAAGTAATCACGAATGCTGATGTGATGGCAAAGACATTGCAAGCTCGTGGTTATAAGATTGTTTCTGGCGGTACCGATAATCATCTATTTCTATTAGATCTAAGCGATAAGGGAATTACTGGTAAAGCGGCAGATGCCGCGCTGGGCAATGCCAATATTACTGTAAACAAAAATACAGTGCCAAATGATCCACAGTCGCCATTTGTGACTTCTGGATTGCGGATAGGTTCACCAGCAATCACCACGCGTGGTTTTAAAGAAAGCGAAGCTGAGATTGTAGCGCATTGGATTGCAGATGTGATTGATAATATTGATGATGCCGATGTTTCAGAGCGTGTAAAGTCAGAAGTTGTGGAACTGTGCGAGAAGTTTCCAGTCTATAAATAATTGCTTTATCTTAAGACTAATGAGCTAGTCTCCTAGCTCATTAAAGTACCTTGTTATTATAATTCATAACCACTTATCGTAACTCGATCTATTTTGGGGTTGCTGATTTTTCTTTAATAAATTTTGAGAATGTAAAGTCATGGCTGCAAATGTATTTGACCTTTTTAAGATCGGAATAGGGCCTTCGTCATCACACACAGTGGGGCCAATGAGAGCAGCATTATTTTTTGCCTCTGAATTAGAAAGAGAAGGATTATTGTCGCAATGCCAGCGAATAAAATCTGAACTATTTGGTTCTTTGGGCGCAACCGGTAAAGGGCATGGTTCTGACTTAGCTGTGCTGATGGGGTTTTGCGGAGAAGCGCCAGACACAGTTGATCCGGATTGCATACAGCCCAAATTGACTGAAATTCGAGAATCTAAGAAATTGAATATATTAGGTCAACACATCGTGAACTTTACAGAATCGACGGACTTGATCTTGCATAAGCGAAAGTCATTGTCATTTCATCCCAATGGCATGCGATTTGAAGCCTTTGATGATGAGGGGAATTTACTCAGTCAAAGCGTGTATTTTTCGGTAGGTGGTGGCTTTGTCGTCAATGAAAATGCTATTGTCGGCGAAGATCCTCTGAAAGAGGCGGAAGAAGATTTACCGTATCCATTTAAAACGGGAAAAGAGTTGCTAGCTATCTGCGCCGAACAGCAGATGTCCATCAGTGATGTTATGCTCGAGAATGAAGCAGTTTACCGACCAGAGCAAGAAACCAGAGCAGGGCTTCTAGAGATCTGGCAAGTCATGAAAGATTGTGTGAAACGTGGCACTACTCAAGAAGGAATATTGCCAGGTGGCATGAAAGTTAAGCGTCGTGCGGCAAAAATGCGAGAAGCATTAATCGAGAGACCTGAGAAATCTATGCAGGATCCGTTAACTGTATTGGATTGGGTAAATCTTTATGCTTTGGCTGTTAATGAAGAGAATGCAGCCGGTGGCAGAGTAGTCACAGCCCCCACGAACGGAGCAGCAGGTATCGTTCCTGCTGTGCTGCATTATTACAAACGCTTTGTTTCCGATGCCAATGATGACGGGGTGGTTAGGTTTTTGCTGACTGCTGGTGCAATTGGGTTATTATTCAAAGAAAATGCCTCCATCTCTGGGGCAGAAGTTGGTTGTCAGGGAGAAGTTGGTTCCGCCTGTGCTATGGCAGCTGGCGCGTTATGTGAGGTGTTGGGTGGTAATCCGATGCAGGTTGAAAATGCAGCTGAGATTGGGATAGAGCATAACTTAGGACTAACCTGCGACCCCGTTGGTGGTTTGGTTCAAGTGCCGTGCATTGAGCGAAATGCGATGGGAGCTATTAAGGCTGTTAATGCTGCCAGAATCTCACTGAGAGGGGATGGTAAACATTTTGTAAGCTTAGATGAAGCCATTAAGACAATGAAAGACACTGGTAAAGATATGAAAGAGAAGTATAAAGAGACCTCAAGAGGAGGGTTAGCGATCAATGTCATAGAAGTTCCAGTGAATATCGTAGAGTGTTGATGTCTGCGAAATATAGTGTTTTGAGAGGAGTATTTTTATTGAAAGGTGATTTTCAGTTTAAAAAAGGTTACAATTAGTTTATATTT
>CAKMZF010000045.1:3235-17086 GCA_929200405.1 uncultured Gammaproteobacteria bacterium
GTATGGCCGTTCAAATCGCACTAAATATCGTGCTGTAGTATATTATTTACTATGCAAACATTTTAAGAAAGAGTCAGTATATAGCTAACTTGTGTTAAGTTATTGCACAAAAAAGCCACTCAAATGAGTGGCTTTTTTGTGACTAACAATGCAATTAAGATGCTTGGATTTTCTTAACCAGTGCGTCAGCAAAACCTGAACAGCTAACCTCATTCGCTCCATCCATAAGACGGGCAAAATCGTAAGTTACGGTCTTATCTGCAATTACCTGTGGATAGACTTTGTCGATTAGTTGTGAGACTTCTTTCCAACCAATGTGGTCAAACATCATTTGACCAGATAGTAGCAATGAGCTAGGGTTTACTTTGTCTTGGCCTGCGTATTTTGGTGCAGTACCGTGAGTGGCTTCAAAAACAGCTACTTCTTTAGAAATGTTAGCCCCAGGTGCAATACCGATACCGCCAACTTCTGCGGCAACAGCGTCTGATAAGAAGTCACCATTTAGGTTCATTGTTGCTATGACATCAAACTCGGCAGGGCGGAGCTGTAGCAACTGGAAGGTGATATCAGCAATTCTGTCTTTAACGACAATTTTTCCCTCTGGTGCAACGCCATCATGCTCATCCCAAAGCTCTTGCTCGGTAACGATATAATCACGGAATTCTTCAGTAGCAACTTCATAGCCCCAGTTTCTGAAAGCCCCTTCGGTGAACTTCATAATATTGCCTTTGTGAACCAAAGTAACGCTTTTCTGGTTATTATCAATTGCGTACTGGATTGCCATACGCACCAAACGCTTTGAACCGAATGCACTGACAGGCTTGATACCTAGACCTGCATCTTCAAAGAAAGTTGCACCCATTTCTTCGCGTAGGAATTTTGCTAACTTTTTGTTTTCTTCAGTTCCAGATTTGTACTCGATACCAGCGTAAACGTCTTCTGTATTTTCACGGAAAATAGTAACATCGATATCTTCAGGCTTTGCCATTGGTGAAGGCACACCGGGGTAATATTTAACAGGGCGAACGCAGGCGTATAAGTCTAGTTCTTGTCTAAGAGATACATTTAATGAACGAAAACCACCACCAATAGGTGTTGTTAAAGGACCTTTGATTGCAACCGTTAAATCTTTGATGGCCTCAAGCGTTTCAGCAGGAAAGTAGTCACCATCATAAATTCCAGCGGCTTTCTCGCCCATATAAAGCTCAGCCCAATGTACTTTACGTTGACCACCGTAGGCTTTTTCAACAGCAGCATCCCAAACTTTCATACTTGCCGCGGTAATATCAGGGCCGATTCCATCGCCTTCTACAAAACCTAGGATTGGATTATTAGGCACTTCTAAAACGCCATTATTATTCTTGATTTTTTCACCAGAATCTGGATAAGTGATATGTTTAAATGTCATCATGTTTCCTTGTTAATTGCACTTTTGGTGCGGTCAAATAGAGTGGGTAACTCATCAACCCAGTACTTTACTTTTTTGCGCCTTTATTGTCTATAAGTGGAATGCCATGTCGCCTATAGAAAAGAATATATTTTCAAAAAATAGCCGACTATTAGGCGAGACCGGAACTCACAGTGAAGTTATCATTCTCAATTTGTATTTGTGCTAAGCTAAGAATGGGCAAATCATGGCCGATGTTTTGCCGTTGACGTAATTTTATTTGACCATTTTCTTGCGGTTTTTCAATAACGGTTCCAATGCCTGCCAAAGTAGAGCCAGATTGTTGAACGATATCAGCCATGGCTGCGATGGTTGACCCAGCAGCCAGAAAGTCATCAATAATTAAGACATGTTCACTTGCGCCGAGATAGTTCTTATTAACCCGTAAGGTGATATCATCACCTCTAGTTCTGCTAACCGCATCCGCCTGATAAAAATCACCAACCATTGTTTTTGATACCGTTTTTCGAGAGTAGATCATACGACAGCTTAGCAGACTGGCTGTTGCCATTGCTGGCATGATACCGCTTGCCTCGGCGGTAAGTACCTTGGTGATTGGCTTATCAGAAGCAGCAGAAAAGTAATCTGAAAATACTTTACCGATTTCATTCATTAGCGCTACATCTACTTGATGGTTTAAAAAGCTATCAACCTTGACGATGGACTGACCGAGGTAGCGACCTTCTTGTTGAATAAACTCGCAAAGTTTTAACATAGCGTTATGGTTCCTTTTATTTCATTATATTTGTGGATTGAATGGATTTCGCTGGAAATTATTTTTATTTAAAAAACTCGCTGAGCATTGCTGCAGTTTGCTTAACTTCGGCTTCGCCAATATGACGGTGAATGACCAAGCGCATTTCTTTATCAGAGGGTCGAATAATAATGCCCCTAGATTGTGCAAACGGGGTTAATTCTTGAGCAATGGATTTATTAAAATCACACCAAACCATATTAGTCTGAAGCCAGTTGTGCCTAACCGCTAGCCCGGGTAAATCAGCGATTAGCTGCCCAAGCAATGCTGCATTGTCGTGATCTTGTTGCAAGCGGTTTGGCATGGCTTCCAAAGCAATTCTACCAGCAGCAGCCAAAACACCAGCTTGTCTCATGCCTCCACCAAGCATTTTTCGCCACTTTCTGGCACGTTCTATTACCTCGGCTGTGCCGCAGAGTAGTGAACCAACGGGAGCAGAAAGCCCTTTTGAAAGGCAGACTGAAACGGAGTCACAGTGTTTAGTGATATCGGTGACCTCGATATTGTGATAAGTCGCTGCATGAAAGACTCTAGCACCATCTAAGTGTAATGCCAGATTGTGTTTATCGGCAACTTCTCTTGCTTTGGGAAGGTAGTCCATTGGCAGAACTTTGCCGTGGTAAGTATTTTCTAAAGCTAACATCTTAGTACTAGCAAAATGTACATCTTTTGGTTTGATCACCGCTTCTATAGCGGAGATAGGCAGCTCGCCTTGTTCAGTAAATGAAACAGTTTGTGGTTGCACACTTGCCAAAACAGCCGCACCGCCTGCTTCGTACTTAAAAGTGTGAGCATCATGGCCGACAATATATTCATCGCCACGTTGACAGTGAGACATGATGGCCAGAAGATTCGATTGGGTGCCAGAAGGGGCAAATATAGCGGCACCAAACCCGAGCTTATCCGCCGCAAACTCTTCTAACGCATTGACGGTTGGGTCAGCCCCATAAACGTCATCACCCAGTGGGGCAGATACCATAGCATCTAGCATTTCTTGGGTAGGCAAGGTGACAGTGTCACTTCGTAAATCAATCATAAAAAGTTCTCGTACTCGGTTCTAATAGTTCTAATAATAACAGAATAGCGGCCGATATTAGAAGTTCGTATAGCCGCATTTTCCCCATGCGTGATATAAACCAATGGCAACCGAGTTACTCAAATTCAGGCTTCTTGAGTTGGCAACCATCGGTAAGCGCAACTTTTGCTGAGCTGGTAAAGCGGATAATATGGAGTCAGGTAAGCCACGGGTTTCAGGGCCAAATAATAGCACATCGTCTTGTTCTGGATGCCACTGTAGAAAGGATTCTGTGCTTCCCTTGGTGGTGAAAGCATAGATTTTCTGATGCTGTGATAGGGTTTGTAGAAAAGCACTAAAGTCTTGGTGCCGTTGCACCGTAGCAAACTCGTGATAATCCAAGCCAGCGCGGCGTAAGCGTTTATCATCCCAAGCAAAGCCTAGCGGCTCAATGACGTGAAGCTGTGACCCCGTATTCGCACAGAGACGGATAACATTGCCGGTATTCGGGGGTATTTCTGGTTCAAATAAAACGATGTGAAGCATATCAATATCTAGTTGTGGGATAAAGTCGGTTAGTATCGCACAGCAAGCGAATAGCGTGAACTGATAGTGTTCAATTGCTATCTGAGAGAGTAAGAAAGCTAATGCTTAATCATCTCTAGGAATTGTGCTAGAACATATAAGGCTTTAAGGATAACTGAATTTGAGCATAAATAAGTGCTTTTATCCAAGAGATCTTATTTGAGATGAGGCTATCTGCCAAATGTACAGCATTAGAAGAAAGGACTTTATTTCGGAGTTTGTCCATCAGGCGCTAAAATTGAAATTTCACCGTTTGAAGTTTTTAGAAGGCAATTAACTTTGGCTGGGTCGCATTCCCTTAATCATAACATACCCAGAGCTTTAGCGGTTCTTTCAAATTTTGGTTCTGTTGTTGATAAAGTTGTATCACATAAATTACCACTCAATGATATATCTAAATTACTCGATACAGCACTGCTTAAGAATAGCTTGAAAGTTCAATGGATAGAGGAATAATCTGAATAGCCAATTGATAATTGAATAGTTTCTAAAGACATGTATATTCGCTTATTGAATTACAAATAAAAAGTTTTTTGCAGAAAATCTTTATAACATCCTCCTTGCTCAGATAGTTTTTGGCTAAAATTCCACTGTAAATTATATTGCCTTGGCAATATAATTATCTTAATTTCCCTCATTGATACTATTAAGAGACCCATATGATGCCTTTGCTGCGTAGAATTATCGCAATATTTCAAATTTACGGAGGAATTGCGGGTGGCTTCGCTACGCTAAATAGCGTTATCAACGCTGACCTAGTCGGGATCAATGCAGTACTTGGGTTTATCGTGCTGAGTTACTATGTTATTACAGTCATTGCCGGAGTGTTATTGCTGGAATGTCAGGAAATTGGTCGTCAGGTTTCAAGAATCATTCAAGGGCTGGCAATACCGCAAATTTTTCTGGGCTTATTGCAATACCAACTGGTGAACGGAGCGATTTATCTCATAAAAGTCGGTGCAGAAAACGCAAACTATATTGCAACGGATTGGGCTGTGACCAGTCAGTGGACAATAAGCTTTAACTCTACTCAGGCCATTGGTTTTGGCGTCAATATCTTTGCTTTAGCTGGATTTTTGCTGCTCAGTAATAAGCGAATTATTAAGTTCAAATAATCCAAATATTAATTATAAAGCTTATATTCATTGCTTTTTCGCGTTAGGGTATTTCTTCCCCAACCTAGTTTTTTAGCAGCTTCTTGCTTGTGGCCTTTAGTGTATTCCAGAGTGGTTGTTATCAATATTTCCTCTAGTTGTTCTACAGCAGTTATCGCTATATCTATTTCGCCGCTCTCTAGGGCTGTTTTTGCCCAGTGCTGTACAGCTTCAAGCCAATTACTTGATTGTGTATGCTGAATTGACGGACTGGTAGTGTTGGTATTTGAGGTAATTTCCTGAGTCTTTTTATGAGAAGTATCATCGTTGATGGCTGTTTTTTCAAATTCTTTTGTTAATGCTAAGCCAGGTAGCAAGGCGAGGGGGAGATCATTTATCATGACCTGTGTGCCACTGGTCATTACCGTTAAACTACGCATTACATTTTCTAGCTGGCGAACATTTCCGGGCCAAGTATATTCAACTAGCACTGCTTCAGTGTCTTTGTGTAATTGTTTAGGTATGTCATTAATTTCGGTAGCGGCAATCTCTAGAAAATAGCCAAACAAAGTGCTGATATCGCCTTGCCTGGCTCTTAAAGGCGGTAATTCAAGTCTGATTACGTTAAGGCGATGGTATAAGTCCTCACGGAAGCGGTTGTCCTTAACGAGGGTGTTCAAGTCTTGGTGAGTCGCCGCGACAATGCGCACGTCAACTTTCACGGATTGTTGACCACCGACACGATAAAATTCGCCTTCTGCTAACACACGCAATAATCGGGTTTGTAGCTCGTAGGGCATATCGCCAATTTCATCTAAAAACAGTGTGCCGCCATCGGCCTGTTCAAATCGCCCTTTACGTTGCGAGGTTGCCCCAGTGAAAGCCCCTTTTTCGTAGCCAAAAAGTTCCGATTCTAATAAATCTTTGGGAATGGCTGCAGTGTTAATGGCGATAAAGGGCTTCTTTGCACGTGGGCTATTTTGATGAAGCGCTTGTGCGATAAGTTCCTTACCTGTTCCGGTCTCTCCAGTAACCAGAACATTAATAGAGGAGTTATGTAGCCTGCCAATGATGCGATAAACTTCTTGCATTGGGGCAGAATCACCAATAATCGTTTGCGTTAATACGGCTGATTTTTTAGCTTGAGGTTCTTGCATTCCCGCTTGTTTGATCTCTGTGATAGCATTTTTAGCAAGCTCTATCACTCTGTTGATATCAAATGGCTTAGGCAGATAATCATAGGCACCATGACTATAGGCGTTGACGGTAGCATCAAGATCTGAGTGCGCTGTCATTATAATCACTGAGGGCGCAGATTTACGGTTTGAGAGAGCGTCTAAAAAGTCCAGACCGGAAGTGCCGGGCATGCGAATATCACAGAAGATTAGATCCGGTGCATCTGTTAGTGCCAAAGCCTTTAGCGCATTATCTGCATTGGCAAGACCTTTGACCATGTAGCCAGCGCGCTCTAGGGCAATTTGCATAACTCTGCGGATAGAATCATCGTCATCTATAATCCAGATTGTGTGTTGGTTGGTGCTGTTAATAATGTTCTCTACAGTCATTTTTGATTTCTTGATTAGGGTTATATTTAGTTCTGTGGCACAAATGAGTCAATATAGGGTAAGTAAACTTGAAAGGTCGTTAGTCCTTTGGTTTCTGTCTCGGGTTCTAACACGATGATGCCTTGATGTTGGTTGGCAATGGTTTGAGCAATCGCTAGCCCCAGTCCGGTGCCTGTGGGCTTGGTGGTAATAGTTGGCAGAAATATTTTATGGCGAATATCCTCGGAGATACCGTAGCCATTATCGGAGATAGCTACTCTAAGCACCATTTTGTGGCGAATACTGGCTATCGTGAATTGACGCTCAATTCGAGTTTGAATAAATATTGCTTTTTTCTTTGTCGTAGTCTTAATTTCGGTTTCTGTTGTAGGTGATGCCGATTTTATGGCATCTCTAGCGTTAGAGATTAAGTTTAGAAACAGTCCGTATATCCGGTCTTTATCTACTGAAATTTCTGGAATACTGGGGTCATAATCAACCGTAAACACTAGATCTGGCTGCTCTTTATTCAGTAATAGTATTACTTCAGATAGTAGCTGATGAATATTTAGCGACTGTTTAGCTAGGGGCTGATTAGGTCCCAGCATATTATCAACTAATCGCCTCAATCGACTGACCTCTTGCTGGATGATCTCGACTAGCTCTGCTTGTTGTGGGCTAGATTGGCTATCTAGCAATTGAGCGGCGCCTAAGATGCCGCCAAGAGGGTTCTTAATTTCATGTGCTAGATTGCGTGCGAGCTGTTTAATTGCATCATGTTGGTGCTGTAGCTGAGTGTTGCGACTAATAGTCGTCAAGCGATCAAGAGGGTGCACTTCAATGATTAGCCAGTCTGACGTTTGCTCTGCAAAACAGCCGGGTGGCAAGTTGTTAATTGAGACATCGGCTAAAATGTTCGATGTTGGTGCAATAAAAACTAATTGATCTCGGAGCACGAAAGCTAGCTGATCTGTATTGGCGTTAAGTTTTGCCAGTAAATCCTCTGAAAATAGTTGCTGTATAGGGGTCTGTAGTAAGTTGCTAGCACTTTGTGAGAATATTGTAAGTGCAGTTTCGTTAGCGTAACGAATACTTCTCTGTGCATCTAGCACCAAAATGGCGCAACTTAATGTATCTAACAGTGTGGCAGAGGGAGCGAGTAGGGTCGGGGAATTAATAGTCATGGTAATCGGTACTGATGTTAGTTACAGAAAAGTAGCGTTGCCTGAGAAGATGACTGATTAATGTGAAAGAAAAATTTCTGAGATTCTATCTGAACTGTAAATCTGGATGCAGCGCTTAGGCTGCATCCACCGCCAAAAATACTTAGATAAACTAAGATTATAGGCTGTAATACATGTCGAACTCAGCTGGGTGAGTTGCCATGCGTAGACGTTGTACGTCTTTGTTTTTAAGCTCTAGGTAACCATCAATCAAGTCATCAGAGAAAACGCCGCCACGAGTTAAGAACTCACGATCTTCATCTAGTGCAGTTAGAGCTTCTTCTAAAGAAAATGCCACCTGTGGAATGAGCTTTTCTTCTTCTGGTGGTAGGTCATAAAGATCTTTATCCATCGCTTCACCAGGGTGAATCTTATTTTGGATGCCGTCAAGACCAGCCATTAACATCGCTGCAAAACATAGGTATGGATTCGCAGTATTATCACCAAAACGCAACTCGATACGGCGCGCTTTAGGGTTGGCAACGTAAGGGATACGGATTGAAGCAGAGCGATTGCGCGCAGAGTAGGCAAGCATTACTGGTGCTTCAAAACCTGGCACTAAGCGCTTATAGCTGTTGGTAGAAGCATTTGCAAAAGCGTTAATAGCTTTTGCATGCTTGATAACACCACCGATGTAATAAAGTGCCATTTCAGATAGGCCGCCATATAGATCACCAGAGAAAAGATTAACGCCATCCTTCACAAGTGATTGGTGAACGTGCATACCAGAGCCGTTGTCGCCAACTAAAGGCTTTGGCATGAAAGTAGCTGTTTTGCCATACATGTGTGCAACATTCCATACAGCATACTTGTACTTCTGAACTTCATCGCCTTTAAGCACTAGCGTGTTGAATTTAACGCCAAGCTCACACTGACCAGCAGTGGCGACCTCGTGATGGTGTACCTCAACCTCTAGGCCAATATCTTCCATCGCTTTGCTCATATCTGCACGGATTTCGTGCAAGCTATCTACTGGCGGTACGGGGAAATATCCGCCTTTTACACCAGGGCGATGCGCCATATTGCCTTCGGCATATTCCATGCCAGATTCCCAAGCCGCTTCTTCTGAGTCTATTTTGAAGAAGGTGTGCCCCATATCATTTTGGAAACGCACGCTATCAAATACAAAGAATTCATTTTCAGGGCCGAATAGAGCAGTATCTGCAATGCCGGTGGACTGTAAATAAGCCTCAGCACGTTTACCAAGTGATCGTGGATCACGGTTGTAGCCCATCATGCTGTTTGGCTCGATAATATCGCAGGTGATATTTACAGTAACGTCGTCAAAGAACGGATCGATAAATGCAGTCCGTGGATCAGGCATTAATATCATGTCTGATTCGTTGATGCCTTTCCAGCCTTCGATTGAAGAACCATCAAACATTTTGCCTTCTTCAAAGAAGTCTTCATCAATGGTCTTCGCAGGCACAGTGACGTGTTGCTCTTTACCATTAGTGTCGGTGAAGCGAAGATCCACAAAAGTGGCATCATTTTCTTCTATCATATTTAAAACATCTGCTGCAGACATGCTGTCTCCTTAGTTATGGGTACATATATATAAATTTTTTCGAAGCGTCGAAATAAATCCGGTTGCTACTTTTACAGTATTACAATTACGGTAAGCAAAAACTGTGCCAAACAATACATTTCAATCAAAAATGATTGAAAATAATAAAAGCTATTCCGCAAGAACGGAATGACAAATCTCTGGTATTGGCTCTGCCGTTGTGGTGTTAAAACTTTGTCTTGAGTGCAATAAAAAATAAAATCGCTAACTTTGTAGAACGTTCGTCCAATACAAAACTGCACCATAATAGTGCAGTTCTGTGAAAAATCAAGAAGGCTTTCTTAGAAAGCTTATAGAGGCTTGAAATGATTATTCGGAGGCATCATCATCGACATGGTCAACAGAGTATTGACCTGTTAAACGCTTCCAGATGCTCGCCCAGCATAAGCCAATAGCAAATAGTAGTGACATAATAATATTGCTGACCCAAAAGATGGCACTGGTGCTGCCTAAGCTAAGCCAGCCGTAGTAGGTGAGTACCCACACCAAAATACCGAAAAATACCAGCAAAACGATAATACCTGCTTTGCCTAAGGAATTTAAACTGGCTTTGAAAAGGACTCCAAAAGCAATGAAGATCAATAAACCCAAGAGAATTTTTAGTGGTAAGTCGCCTTCACTGCGCATTGCCCAGCGGATAAAGCAGTAATTGGTTGGATTGTAGGTAACGGTAATTAAAGCAAATGAAGCTAACCAGCGCCACAAGAAATAAGTTAAGTTGAATTTTCTAGTCATTGTTTCCTCTGAGGTAAATTTTGAGAATGGCATCAGTATTTAAAATATTACAAATTGTACTTGAAATCTTATATGCGCAGTCTAGCATAGTAGTCTTCAGGTTAAAGTATTAGCAGTCATTAAGCCTATTTAGTCGGCACCTTCCCACGACATAACCTGGGAATGTACTGAAGGTAATAACTACAGCATCATCAACTAACTGTCTTCACTATGCAGACAGAGATTGCTTTATGGCAGTCGTTAGGCAAGCTAAGAATTTCCACGAATACAAATCAATAAGACTCTAGGTAATGAATCAAAATAATATAAAGCGATTAAGCACGGCTGAATTTGTCACCATTATGGCAGCTTTAATGGCATTGTTAGCTTTATCGGTAGACTCAATGCTACCAGCGATGGAAATCATTGGCCGCGATCTTAATGTTGCCGATGTCAATCATACCTCGGCCATTATCAGCATGATCTTTTTGGGTCTCGCAATCGGCATGCCTGTCTATGGTATTGCCAGTGATAGCATAGGGCGTAAACCCATCATTATTATCGGCATTTTTATCTTTATCATCGGCTCAGTCCTCGCAATTATTGCTGAGAACTTTACCGTTATGCTAATCGCTAGATTTATCCAAGGATTCGGAGTAGCAGGACCGAGAACGATTTGTCAGGCGATGACCAGAGACTTATACAGTGGTCGTGAAATGGCAAAAATATCATCATTTATCATGATGATATTTATCTTAGCGCCAGCTTTAGCACCGCTTATTGGACAGGGTGTGTTGCTATTTGCAGACTGGCATAGCATTTTTATATTGCTGATTATATATGGCGTGGTGGTGTCATCATGGATAATGGTAAGACAGCCGGAAACGTTAGCCAAGCAAGATCGCAGGATAGCAAGTATTTCTTTGATCTTTAGTGCGACCAAAGAGATACTCGCAAATAGGCAGGTCATGGGAAATCTTTTGGCGACTGCCATGTGCTCTGCGGGGCTATTTATCTATCTGAATATGTCACAGCAGATATTTGTTGGTATCTATAATCTAGGGGTATACTTTCCTTTTTACTTTGGGGTGGTTGCGCTAATTTCTGCGGTGGCTACCTTTGCCAATGGGAAACTAGTCATGCGATTAGGCATGCGTTTTCTGGCAACATTAGCAGCCACATTGCTCATTGCTAGTTCGGTGATATTTTTGCTTAGTACTTGGTTTTTCAATGGCATACCGCCGCTGATGTATTTTCTGTTATTCGCGACAGCCTGTTTTATTTCTATTGGATTTTTATTTGGCAATTTAAGTGCATTGGCAATGGAGCCAGTAGGGCATATCGCTGGAATTGCTGCTGCAATTATTGGTTCACTAGGTACCTTGATCGCCATCCCTTTTAGCTTTTTAATTAGTGCGAACTTTAACAACACGCTGTACCCACTCGCACTAGGTTTTTTGCTGTTTTCTAGTGCGACCTTGTTTTTTATCAAATGGGGTAATAAATCATTTCCAAGCCAGTCTGCTATTTAGAAGAGTCAACTTAGTTTGATACTGCGGTCAGCCCATTTCTCAGCAATAACCAAATCATGTGTTACCAAAACCACGGCGATTGCTTTATCTGCTGCAATGTCTGCAATCATGGATAAAGTTTCCCGCTGGGTGATAGGGTCTAGTCGTGAGGTGGGCTCATCCGCTAACAAAATAGCTGGCTTAGCTGTTAATGCTCGTGCAATGGAGATACGCTGTAGTTCGCCGCCTGAAACAGCGTCAGGTCTGCGATTTAACAGTGCTTCATTTATCCCAAGGCGTGACAAATAGCCTAACACTGTAGACCATTTTTCACCATGCAGGCGTGCAACATCGCGTAAGCTTTTTCCTAAAGTTATATGCGAGGGAAAAGCTGCTGGTGGATCTTGGTAGAGTTTTTGAATCGCAGTGGTTCCTAATCGTTCGCTTCGTGTTACTTTGCCAGCAGAGGGACGAATTAGGCCGGACAGCACGTCTAATAAAGAAGTTTTGCCCACGCCACTAGGGCCTGCAATGGCAACTCTTTCATTTTCTCGTAATAATAGAGAAAACCCTTCTAATAAAGTTCTATTTCCTCTATTAACAGAAATATTTTTCACATCTAGCAGCACGGCACCGACAGCAACCGCTGGAGTAGATGGCCACGCCTTTGGCTCAGCAGCTAATAGTTGCTGCGTATAATCAGCAGATGGTTGTTCTAGTACCTGTTGAGTATTACCACTTTCGATTAAATTTCCAGATTTTAGCACTAACACATCACCACCCAGTCTTCTGGCGACATGGGCTTCATGGGTAATAGCTAGAAGTGCCCCATTTTTACGAGGTACGTTGGTCAATAGATCAATCACAGTATTACTGCGATCAGCATCTAAGCCTTTAGTAGGTTCATCTGCTATCAGTATTTGCGCATCGGCCGCAGTGGCTGCAGCAAATGCCACGCGCTGAGCCATTCCCCCTGATAAAGCATTGGGTAAGCGCTTTTCTGCACCGCTGAGTTCTAGAGTTTGAAAGTCATTAGTTGTTGCTTGTTTTGCTGCTTTAGCAGAAAGCCCTGCAACATAACGATGTGATTCGTGAACTTGAGAATGGGCTCGCATTAATGGGTCAAGTGCGCGCCACGGCTCTTGTGGCAGAATAGCGACCTCTCGCCCCCAGAACGATGAACGCTGTTGTGTCGTTAGCTGGTCAATGCGTTCTCCGTTTAGATGAACAATGCCTTCTGCAGTCAAGCCCTTGGGTAAGGTTCCTAAAATAGCCTGCGCTAACAAACTTTTCCCAGCCCCAGTTTCTCCCATAATAACGAGGGTATTGCCTTTTTCTAGACTAAAAGTAATCGGGCCGAGCAGCTTGTTAGTGCCCGCAAATACCACTAAATCTTGGGCGGCAATAACTATATTAGCTTTATTCATGGTTTTCTTTCGCCTGCTGATAGGTGTAAAGCCAGTACGGTAATCACTAGGCAAATAACGGGTTGAAAAATAAGAAAAGACGCTTCACGCCAATAAGGTAGCAGTTCGGTCATCATAACGCCCCATTCAGCAGTTGGGGGACGAATACCAACGCTAACAAACCCTAATGCCGCCACTCCGGTAACTGATGTAGCTGCACCAAAGGCTGCAATGGTTAGCAACCCCGGACCAATTTCAGGTAATAAGTGCCGTCGTACAATGTGCATTGCACCAAAACCAAGTAACCGAGATGCTTCAACTGAAGGTTCGGCTAGAACAACCCGCACCCGTTGACGAGTGTATCGGAAATACTCAACCCATAAGGTTAGTGATAGTCCAGCATATAGTGCCCACCAAGACCCTGGAGAAATAGCGGCCAACATTAAGACTAATAGTAAACCGGGTAAAGCCAACACCGCATCTGCAAATAATGTAAGTATGCGGTCAGTCCAGCCGCCACGCCATGCTGCAGCGATGCCAAGGGCAGTACCGGGAATGGCTGCGGTTATTACAGAGAGTGCTGCTAGAGACAGGGACAACTGTGCACCAGACAACAGTCTAGCTAGCATGTCTCTACCAAGATGATCTGTACCGAGCCAGTGCGTAGCACTTGGTGGCTGAAGCGTATCCATAAGTGATTGCTTGGCAGGATCCATACCAATTAACGCTGGCCCCATAATTGCACAAACTGCTAAACCTAGAAGTAAAATAAAGCCGATTACACGGGAAATGGATAGAGTACTCTCAGCAGGTAAGCTAGTTAAGATAGACGGATTATTCATGCTTTGTTTCTGCTCCGTGGATCAATACCATAACAACTCAAATCAATAATCAGATTCAGTAATACATAAAATAGCCCAAGCACTAACGCAGTGCCTTGCACCATCGGTACGTCGCGTCCAAAAATAGCGTGAACTAAGGCATGACCTAT
>CAKMZF010000046.1 GCA_929200405.1 uncultured Gammaproteobacteria bacterium
CTGACTCTGGTTTAGGTTTTGCTTTAGGCAGTAATGGAGGTAGTGGTACTTTTTCTTCCCCTAGCACCTCGCGCATTTCTGTGCGCCATGATGGCTCTGGCTGTCTGCCGGTAAGATCATAGGTTTTTCTAACATCAAAGTCAGGGTTTCTCTCTGTCGGTGCATTTGCGTCCTTGTATTTGCTGAGAGAGTTATTAACTGCTGGTGCACTACAGCCTGTCACTGCAACTGGAAGTAGCGTTAGGACCGTTAGAAGAAAAAAAATTCTAGTGTTTATTTTTTGAGCCATGAGTGTTGTTTCAGCAGTCTTTATTTAATTTTTTGAAGATATTTTATCAGCATAATGGATGACAGTAACAGTGCCAAATTTGCGATGTTGAGAAATCGCTACACCAATTTGGTGGTACTTAGGTGAGAACAAGGCTTTTCGATGACCTCTATCTGCAACGCCATCGTCTATCAAGAGTGAGTTCAAAATACGTACAGCGGTATAGGGGCCGTAACTGATATTCTCTGCAACATGCCGCATGCCTTTGCCATGGCGTTTAAAGCGGTCTAATAAGCTGGCTCCATCACTGCTCTCGTGACCAACACGACCAGCACTTTGGTCTTTCGCATGGTCTCTAGCAGACAGTGTGAGAGCATGAGCGGGTATCATAGGCGTTAGTGGTTTTTGCTTTTGCAAAACCGCAATGGCTTCCTGCACCGCAGATATTCCTTCCACGGTGGTTAGTGCATCAACACCAGGAGGTAAGTCTGTGTCAAAAAGTAGCTTGCCTTTGAATTTACCTAATAGCGGTTTTAAATAACGTTCGGCATAATTTGCTGGGTCTGCGCGCAATTCATTATGCAAAGAGATTACTTGTCGCTCTATTGGGTTTAAATATTCACTAATATTACGTTCTGGTTTTATGGGTTCTGCTACGCTTGTTACTGGGTTTTCTAAGCGAATAACAGGGCCGGCGATAGGTTTGCTATCAATAATATGAACGGTATCTACAGGGCTGGTAGTGGATGTGGGAGCCTGACAACCACTAATTACTAAACTAGTGACAACAATTGCATAGCAAAGTATTATTTTTAAGAGTTGTTGCATAAGAGTGTCAGTATTACTGCCTTGGAAATAATACGGAAAAGGAACTGCTTTGATTGCGCTTGATGAGCTTCAATTTTCAGTCCTTTTCTGCATGTGGATTTAGTAAATCAGAGCTTGATTTGCTAAACCGATATTTCTGCAATACCTTCTATCTCTACGCCTACACCTTTTGGTAAGGCAGAAACTTCTACAGCAGCACGGGATGGAAATGGCTCAGGTACATATTGTGCCATGATTTCATTTACTTTAGCGAAGTTCGATAGGTCGGTGAGGTAGATTCTCATTTGCACGACATCATTAAAATTACAGCCGCCAGCAGACAGAACTGCAGAGAAATTTTTAAAGACTTGAGTGATTTGCTCAGAGATCTCTTCACTAACAACATCCATAGTTTCGGGCACTAAAGGGATTTGTCCAGAAACATAGAGAGTCGTTCCTACAGCAACAGCTTGTGAGTAGGCACCTATGGCAGCTGGTGCCTGATCTGTTTTAATAATCTTCTTCATAATTATCTCGCTTGATTGGTAAATTTACGCAGCTAAATATCAGCTCGTGCAGGATTGTAACAAACCTATTTTTAGTTACCCAGTTTTTTTGAGTTTTTATGCGATTTTTTTGAGTGTAGAAGTTAGTCTGCTATGAACTATTAAAGGAGCGTAAGGCGGATTAGTTGGAATTTGTGTTACGGTGGATTTCGAGAATGGTGCTCTTGTGCTGCAATCTGGTGAGAATAATAGCGAGCTGCTGGGTGTTATAAACCAAAATTTCCAAATCAATGTTGCTGACTTCATGGTCTAAATTGCTAACACTTGTTTTAACAATATTGCTCTCTTCGTCAGCAATAATTTTACAGACTTCAGCTAAAACTCCTGGTTTGTCTTCGACTTCTAGGGTTAATGAAGCGCTGTGTTTGGTGTCGCTATCATGCCACTGAAACATGTGAAAATCATCATTGACGCTGTTTTTAGGGTTTGTTAGCTTACAGAGATTATAGTGAATGACCATGCCGTTTTTGGCGCTGTAAATCGCTAAAACAGCATCCCCAGGTACAGGTTTACATAGTTGGCAGGGCTTGCCAACTTGAGAATAAAAATCAGACTGCTCAGATGCTTGTTTGTTAAGCATGGCTGCGCTTTGCAATGCTAATGGCTGAGGCTTTTGTGCTGTCAAAACTTTTAACAAATTATCGGCAACACTTGTGGGGAGTTTCTGGCCGCGACCAATTGTTTCATATAATTTTTTCCGACTATCTATACCATCATAGAATGTGAGGAGTTTCTTTTTTATAGGTTTAGGCCACTTTTTAGACTTAGGGAGTTTTAACTGCTTGAGTAATTTGTCTAGGTTCTTTCTCCCTGCTTTAATCGCTTTACTTTGCTCCAGATGGTTAAAGTAGTGTCGTATTGCTCCTCTTGCCTTAGCAGTGGTGGCAAAGCGCTCCCAAGAAGGACCGGGTTTAGCTAAATCATTGGTAATTATTTTAATCTTATCGCCATCTTTTAGCTGATAATTCATTCTTACAATCCGACCATTGACCACAGCTTTTACTGCGGTATTGCCGATGTCTGTGTGAATAGAGTAGGCAAAGTCAATGGCCGTAGCGCCTTCCACAAAAAACTTGGCCTCACCGGTGGGAGAGTAGACGGTAATGTCTGTTGGCAGCAAGTCTGCTCGCAATTGTTGATAAAACTCCTCAACGGAGCTCATGCTTTTTTGAACATTCACCAAATTGCTGATCCATTCCTTATGGTGGTTCGTGTTTTGGGTAGTTAAGTCTTGTTTTTTCAGGGAGGCATTTAGCAATGCCCCAGCAGCGCCAGTTTGTGCCTGTAAATGCATTTTTTGAGTGCGGATTTGGGCATCGTAAACGCTGCCATGCTTACCGAAAAGACGGGTGTCTAATGAGCGATAGCCGCTGGGTCCGGAGCGCCAAATGCAATCTGAAAATGATTGGCTGCGGTGCCTGAACATTTTATGCAAAACGCCAAGTGCCTTATAACAATCGGTTTCATCTTTTACGATAACTCGAATTAAGCGCCGATAATCAATAGTGTCTGGGTTGTCGGTACGTTTTAGATCCATTAAGGCGTGCTGTACCAAAGGTTCATGAATAGTGACTTTAATTAAATCAACATTCGCTTGTCGTAGATTGACAGTAATATCTTCGGCAATTTCCTGGGTGGTTATAGGCGTCTGCGGCTTTTTGTTTTGAAGTTCTTTTTTAGCGAACTGATACAGCAGAGGATAGGCGTATTGATAGCTGAGTTCGGTGAGTCGCAGTCTCAGGGTTTCCATACCTAGCCGTGCCGCTAATGGGGCATAGACTGCAAGGGTTTGTCTGGCTTTTTTACGTTGAGATTTTTTGCTCATAGCAGCCATTGTGCGCAGATTGTGTAAACGATCTGCAAGCTTTACCATAATGACCCGAATATCTTGATTGGTTGCCAATATGGTTTTAATAATGGTCAGAGCCTCACCGTTTTTCTTGGTCTGTGGTTGCTCTTCATTCACCTGCTGTATTTTGGTGACGCCTTCAACAATTTCAGCCACTTTTTTGCCAACAAACGGCATCGCTGCAAGTGATTCAGCTGTCCACTTTAGCTCGCCATCGTCACCTTTAACATCTTCTATGACGTCATGTAAGAGTCCGGCAATCAGTGTTTCTACATCAAATTTGACTTCAGATAAGATGGCAGCTACTGATAACGGGTGAAATGCATAAGGCTCGCCAGATTTGCGATTTTGCTTTTTGTGTTCCTCATACATAAAAAAGCAGGCCTCACGAAAACGTGAAACCTGCTCTGGGGTGAGGTAGTCGAGCGTCTCTATGACATGCTCAACATCTTTTTCAAAAGCTGTGTACCACTGCTCTGGTGTTTTGGAGCCTACATGTTGCGCAAGGGTGGTCACAAATACTTATACGAGTAGCTAGACTGGGGCATCCATAGACATTTGCGAGATATCAAAATCATTAACAACTTCGCCTAAAACTTCTTGATTGACTTCAATAGTGTCAAGCTGATGATTTAGTTGTTCAACAGGCGTATATAGCAACTGACGGACATCTACTTTTTCTTCGGCAATTTCACGCAAAGCAACCACGGTTGGCTTATCGTTGTCCCATGGAACCATTGGTTCATAGCCTTGGCTTAGTTGTCTTGCTCTTTTAGAGGCTGCAATAACAAGCTGAAATCTATTTTCTAGGTTAGCTAAACAATCTTCTACGGTTACACGAGCCATATTTACGTTTCCTGGTATTTCTAAAGTTATCTGAGAGGATAAATCTCTGGCATCTGTTAACTTTTTCGCATATATAGTATGCTTATTAACTATTAAACTAGTTGACAATATGCCATCTATCACTACGTGTTAATAATAGGCTATGCGTATGTCTACATCAAGCCACAACGCAAGCTATCATCGAAAAAAATTGATCTATTTTGTTCGGTGCTAAAGTCGCCGCCAAAGTCGGTGATAGTGTTGACGGTTATTGCGCTTTGTTTGAAGATCGAGAATACCAATTTAACCACTGTTGTGTTTCGAGTAAACTATGAAGTCAACATTTGTTATATTTTCGAAAAGCAAAACCACTGCCCATGACATGTTGGTGCAAACGTACTTTTTGACCGAGGTGATTTAGCAATAGTGCTGCATCTCTGCTATCGTGATCGGATTGTTTGATAATAATGGTTTCAAGTCGACTCTCTGCAAAGAGTGTTAAGAAGTTAGGAAGGCTGTCTGTATGTGAGTTATGTTGGTTTAGGGATTGCAAAAATTGGCTGTACTTTTCAGTCTTAACTTTTTTGCGCTGTTCGTGAATGAACATTGGATCTATGTATAGCGTTGCGTCTTCTGGGTAATTTGCTAATTGCTCGGAGTTTAATCGTGTAGCAGAGATATTTACAAGCTTGCAGGCAGTGAGAATTCGTGGGTCTTGGTAGGGCTTGTTTAGAGCGTCTATGAGTAGCAGGGCAATCAGAGGATTCTGCTCATATGCCTGAATTTTGTGCCCTGCCGCTGCCATTAAAAAGCTGTCTCTGCCAAAGCCAGCGGTGCCATCAATTATGAAGAGTTGTTGCTTGCCTAGTAGCTTTATCAAAAACTCCCCATGAAGTTGTCGTTGTTGAATATGGTGGAGTCGTTTGATTAAATTCGAGAATTGAATGGTAAATGGCTTTTTCGCTAAGATTTTATCAGCCTGTAGCTGTAAAAAACCATTATCGTCAAGCTGCAGCTCACAATCTGGATAGCTATTAATGTAGTGGTTTAGTGTTTGATAGATGCTAGCAAAGTGTGCTTGCTGGCAGTAAATCTCAGCGGCTGCTGTTATGGTGAGCATAATTCTCTATTTGGTAGCTGTGCTGACGTTGCCCCATGATGTAAGTCGCATCAATTAGGCGATTATCCCCCATCATTATCATCACGAATAGTTTTTCTTCTATGCTCTCTGCACTAGCCAATCTTTGTTGTATGTCTTGGGAGTCATTGGCGCGTAAAACAATAAAATCTGCCTCTAAGCCTTCTTCGATATTACCGATATTGCCATGCAGAGAAAGCGCCTGTGCAGCACCTGTGGTTTGCAGCCAAAAACATTGGGCTGCAGTTAGAGAGTTGCTCTGTAATTGCGACACTTTATAGGCTTCATTCATGGTGGCAAGCGGGCACAGGTTGGTGCCACCGCCAATATCAGAGGCCAGTCCAGTTGTAATTTCCGGTTGGTGGGCAATGGCTGTGCCCATATCAAATAGGCCGGAACCAATAAACAGGTTTGAGCTAGGGCAGTGTGCCAGCGTGATTTGGTGTTCTTTGGCTAATGACCAGTCTTGCTCATTAAAGTAAATGGCATGACCGAGTATGGTTTTTGGTGTCAGTAAATTAAAATCTCGATAGACTGACAAATAACTGCTGCTTTGCGGAAATAGTTCGGCTACCCAAGCCACTTCATCTTTGTTTTCTGCGACATGAGTTTGGCAATACACTGAGGGGTGCTTTTGCAACAATGCGCCGCAAGACTCAAGCTGCTCATTGCTGCTAGTTGGGGCAAATCTAGGCGTAACCGCATAGCTTAGGCGCTGCTTTTGGTGATATCTGTTGATTAAAGCCTCACTGTCATCATAGCCACTTTGCACGGTGTCACAGAGATCGGTTGGAGCATTTCGGTTCATCAGAACTTTGCCTGCAATCATGCGCATATTTCGCGTTAGGCTCTCTTCAAATAATGCTGCGGCTGATTGCGGGTGCACAGTGCAATATACTGCTGCTGTGGTAACGCCATTTCGCAAGCAACTGCTGATAAATTTTTTGGCAGTTGCTTGGCAGTGCGTAGGATCGGCAAATGCCAGCTCTGCTGGAAAGGTATAATCATTTAACCAGTCTAGCAATTGCTTGCCATAGGAGCCGATGATGTCAATTTGCGGATAATGGCAATGCAAATCTACAAAACCTGGGCAAATAAGACCTGATATTTTAGTTGCAGAGATTTTTAGCGTTGCCAATCGATGTTTGCCGCTGTGGTAATCGCCAACATATGTATAACGTCCATTTTCAATTATTAGCAATGCATCGGTAATATATTCCAGTGCTTGTTGGTCTTGAAAAGGGTTGCCGCTGAAGCGTATGCACTCGCCACGGTAGGCAATATATTCTGTATTCACTGAGTGTCCTAAGTTAGTTTGTGCTGCTAGCTCTGGTTAATCGCTAGTAATAAAGTTTCAGCAGTTGCTGGTGAGTTTATAGATATTGGCGTTTTTTGCTGCTCAGCTCTGGCTGCATTAACAGCCTTTTGCAAAGCAAAGAAAACCGACATAGCGAGCATTAGCGGCGGCTCACCGACGCCTTTGCTGCGATGTATTGTTTCCTCTGCACAGCGACCTTTGCGCCACAGTTTACAGTTAAGGGTTAGTGGTCTATCACTGGCGGTGGGTATTTTATAGGTTGAAGGCGCATGCGTTCTCAGCTCGCCCTTGCTATTCCACCATAGCTCTTCGTTAGTCAGCCAGCCCATTCCCTGTACAAAGCCGCCTTCTACCTGCCCTAGATCAATGGCGGGGTTCAGTGATTTGCCGACATCGTGAAGGATATCTGCCCTGAGTACTCGAGACTCACCTGTGAAGCAATCTATCAACACTTCTGCACAGGCTGCGCCATTGGCAAAATAATAAAAAGGCCGACCTTTGGATGTTTCACGATCATAGTAAATTGCAGGGGTCTTATAAAAGCCTGTGGCAGAGAGTGGTATTCTGTTTAGATAGGCTTGATTAACAAGCGCCTCAAAGCTTATTTTCGAGTCGCCGAGTTGGATATGGTTGTTGGTAAATATCACGTCCTCAGGCTGAATGTTATATTGTTCAGCGGCAAAATTTTGCAATCGAGTCTTCAGCTTATTTGCGGCATCCAATGCTGCCATGCCATTTAAGTCGGCACCAGAGGAAGCTGCTGTGGCTGAGGTATTGGGTATTTTGCTGGTGTCAGTTGCTGTAATTTTAATTTTGCCAACATCTATTTGCAACGCTTCGGCGACGACCTGAGCTACTTTAATGTAGAGACCTTGACCCATTTCAGTACCACCTTGGTTGATCATAACCGAGCCGTCACTATAGATATGCAATAGAGCTGATGCTTGGTTCAGAAAAGTAGTGGTAAAGGATATGCCAAACTTGACAGGAGTAATCGCGATGCCTTTTTTGGTATGGCGATGCGTTTGATTATAGTCTAGTACGGCTTGCACGCGCTGTTGATAATTCGCGGATTCAGCAACCTCGGCTAAAATCTCATCACTGACAAAATCGGTCAATGTCATATGATACGGGGTTATATTCCGATGATTATTGTCATAGAGATTGCGCTGGCGTATTGTTAGCGCATCGGCACCAAGCGTGGTGGCTATGCGCTCAATAATATGCTCCATTGCTAGCATGCCCTGAGGGCCTCCAAAACCACGAAAGGCAGTATTGGAGACTTTATTGGTGTAGCAGCAATGTCCTGTAAATGTACTGTTACCACAGAAATAAGCATTATCTGCATGATACATAGCACGATCGACTATGGCCCGCGACAGGTCAGCAGAGTAGCCGCAGTCTGCAAAAAAGTTGATTTCTAATCCTTGCAGTATGCCCTCATCATCAAACCCCACTTGATATTCTACCGTCATAGGGTGGCGCTTGCCGGTGATTAAAAAGTCATCGTCTCTGTCAGCGCGAAACTTGCAGGGCTTCTTAGTTTTTTGAGCAGCTAAGGCAGCGATGGCGGCAAAAAAATTACCATTGGTTTCTTTGCCGCCAAAGCCACCACCCATGCGGCGAACTTTTACGACCACCTCGTTGTCATGCAGACCTAAAACACGACCAACAACATGCTGTGTTTCATGAGGGTGTTGAGTGGAGCTAATGACTACCATGTCATTATCTTCGGCGGGTCTGGCATAGGCGATCTGGCCTTCGAGATAAAACTGTTCCTGCCCACCTATTTCCAATTCACCACTGAGTTGATAGGGTGAATTATTGATGGCATTGGTACTATCGCCAATTTGCATGGAGTGAGAGTCAGCTACTAGCCTATTGGCTGCAAAACCGTCTTTAGCTGTCAATATAGCTGATAAGGGGGTGTAGTCGATCTTTGCCTGTCTCGCGGCTTTCATGGCGAATAAATGACTGGTCGCAATCACGGCAAATAATGGTTGGCCATGATATTGCGCTGTATCAGTGGCAAAAACAGGATCATCACCAGCGATTGCACTCCAGTCGTTTTTACCAGCAATGTCATCTGCTGTGAGTACAGCTATCACTCCCTCAGCTGTCAGTACGTCAGTTAGATCGATGTTGTTAATTGTGGCATGGGCGTGTTCTGACTTGCCGATATAAACATGTAAAGTGTCAGCAGGGGTGTTAATATCATCGCAATAGATAGCTTCACCACTGACGTGTTTATGAGCACTGTCATGGTTGACAATTTGTCTAACGCCACCGGTGATGTCGCTGGTGGGTAGGTTTATGGAAGCAGCAGATCGGTTAATAGTACTCATAGAATTACCTCAGCATTACTTATAGTTTTTGTGTTATCTATATTAAAAGCCGAGACTTTATCTACTTCAATCAAGGAGTCTGGGTCAGTGATGCTCCAATATATTTTACGAACTAAGTTTTGTGCACATAGCAGCCGATAGCTGGCAGAGGCGCGTTGGTCTGACATTGGTGAAAAATCTTGACATAGGGAATCAGCAGCCAGCGCAAAGTTTTGCTCAGTAATAGGGGAATTGTTCAAAATTTTCATGGCTTTATGCGCATACTGTGGTGTGCCAGCCATGCCGCCGAAGGCGATTTGGCAATCTAATATATTGGCACTATCACTGGATTGATCTATTGTGATATTGACAGCCATTAAAACAGCGGTAATATCTTGGTCAAAGCGTTTGCTGACTTTATGGGCGATAAAAAATTGTTGCTCAGTTGTAGTCTTTTTGGGTTTCGGGATTTCTATTGCAAAGACATATTCATCTGCTTGTCGGTCTTGCTGGCCATAGTGGATGAAAAAGTCAGCCAGCGCTATGCGGCGCTCACCACGAGCGGATTTTAATATTATACTGCTACCGAGAACCATCAGGGCTGGTGGCATGTCTCCGATAGGGCTACCGTTGGCGATATTGCCACAGAGCGTGCCGACATTGCGCACTTGGGTGGAGCCAATCCGGCGGATTAAATTGGCTAAATTCGGATAATTCTTGTCAAAAAAAGGCAGTGCCTGTTGATAAGTGATATTGGCTGGTAGAGTGATGGAGGTGTCAGTTTCAATGGGTTTCGATAGGCTGGTAATTTCACCGAGGTAAATTAACGTCGGTAATTCGCGAAACTGCTTGGTAATCCATAAGCCAACATCGGTTGCGCCACTGATAATCGTTGCTTTGGGGTATTCGGTCAATAAGTTTTGCAATTGCTGTTCGGAAACAGGTTTGTAAAGTTGAGTGCTATTGTCGCCATCTTTGCTGCTGAGTAGCAATGTTTTTTTAGGTTTGCTGTGTTGTAATTGCTCAATTAATTGGTTATGCAAAGCATCGAACTGATCTGTGATATTGCGATGTCGTAATGCTTCAATTTGTGCGGCGGATTCTAGAATAGGGCCATAACCAGTGCAGCGACATAAATTCCCAGCAAGGACATCGCAGATTTCTTGCGAGCTGCGAGCATTTGGCTGCGGGCTATGGTACATCGCGAACAAGCTCATGATGAAGCCGGGTGTGCAAAAACCACATTGCGAACCGTGATTTTCTATTAACGATTGCTGTATTGGGTGGAGTATGCCATCGCGCTGCAATGCTTCAACGGTAACAATATGTTTGCCATCAAGTGTGGCTAATAACTGGATGCAAGTATTCACAGCACTATATTGTAGGGCGTCTGTATCTTTAGTTTTATCTAGGCTGATTATCACTGCTGTACAGGCACCACAATCGCCTTCGGCGCAACCTTCCTTGCTGCCTTTCAGTTTTTGTTGTTCCCGCAGATAGTTCAGAACAGTGGTTTGCGGATGAAAATCCGTTTCGATAATCAATTCACCATTCAGATAAAACTGGATTTCGTTACTATAATTGTTATTCAAAAAATTTACCCCTGTTCAAGTGTTTGTCTCGTTTTACAAAGCTATGCTGTTTGTAAGTTAACTTCCCTTATATGTAGAATAGCCAAATGAAGATAGTAAAAGTGGCACATGATGGTGCGTGTTGGCATTATTGATGCCAAACCTAATGTCAATGATATCTAGAAATAGCGGCTCTTGGATAGTGTGATCGCTAGTTCTTCGCAAATAGTCACCTGCATGAAAGCGCAGTAGGTATTGCCCAATGGCAAATGCCTGCCCTGATAATATTGGTTGATCGCAACGACCATCTGTATTAGTGATGTGGCTTGATACTTCTTGTAAAGTGTCTGCGTCTAATACTTTGTAAAGTGTGATGTTCAGATTACTAGCTGGTATTCCCTGAGATGTATCTAATACATGGGTGGTTAGTTTGCTCATAATTCCCTTGTTTTTCGTTACTGTTTCGTCTCGACCATGGTTGCTTATAGCAAGTGATGAATGGGCCAAATGACTGATAATGTTTTTACTTTAATATAGTATTTGCTAAAAACATAATTGTATACAATAATAACTCTGCTCAAAAATCGCAAGTTCTAATTTACTCGTCTACGGTTTGACTTAACATTATTATTTGTCGAAGCAGTACAATTTAATAGTAGTTATACTTATGAACTCGTATGACCGTCGGAAGCAGAAGTGACAAAAAACAACCAAGCTGATCAAATTTATAATGCCTTGCTGGATTCAATTTTAGCTAAAAAACTAAGTCCAGGTACAAGACTGACCGAAGAAAAATTGGCGGACTTCTTTTCTGTAAGTCGTACGATTATTCGTGGCGTGTTACAGCGGTTAGACAGTGAAGATATTGTGGTTATTGAGCGCAATAAAGGTGCTATAGTTGCGACTACAACGCCAGAATTAGCCGTAGAGTATTTGACAGCCAGACGCTTTATTGAAGCGCAGATGATTAAGTTGGCGACCCCAAATATCACACAAGCTGATATGGTGGCGTTAGAGATATTGATTGATAAAGAGCACAAAGCCAGAGAGTCTGGTGAGATGGGCAAGGCACTGCGACTCAGTGCGGAGTTTCATATTACCATCGCTTCACTTGCCAACAATACACCAATGGCAGATTTTGCGAAGCGCATGATTTGTCGCTGTGAGTTGATTGCCGCGCAATACCAATCTTTGGACGGTAGTCAGTGTCTACACCATGATCATTTTGAGATATTGGCAGCTATGTCAGAAAAAAATGCGGATAAAGCCATGGCACTGATTCTTGAGCATTTAGAGAAAATTGAGTCTCGATTGTATTTTGATGGCAATACGCTTGGGCAGCCATTAGAAAAAATTTTATGTGAGTATATAAGACTATGAAATCAAAGAGTAAACCTTCTGAGTTGTCAAGTGCAGACTTTGTTGAAATATTTGGGAGTATTTACGAGCATTCCTCTTGGGTGGCTGAATCTTTGGTGGCGCAGGCAAAGGCAGCGGAGCTAGATACTTTGACTGATATGCAAGCAGCAATGCGTGATGTAGTGGAAACGGCTGATGAAGAAACTAAGCTAGCGCTAATACGCGCTCACCCTGACTTGGCGGGAAAAGCTGCGATGTCTGGTGAATTAACAGTCGAGTCTACTTCTGAACAAGCCAGCGCAGGTCTGGACCAGCTAACAGAAGCTGAGTTTGCGATGTTTCAATCGTTAAATGACGAGTATTTACAAAAGTTTGAGTTCCCATTTATTAAAGCAATAAAACGAAGTAATAAGGTTTTGATTTTAGCCGCCTATGAAGAGAGGCTGCCAAATAATGCTGCTGTTGAGTTTAGAACAGCGTTGGATGAAATCCACAAAATCGCGGGTTTTCGACTTGCAGATTTGATTGCGGATTAGTAATTAGATAATGATGAAAGTTAAACGTTTGCTTACCAATTAGGCAGACACAAAGGAGGACAAAATATGACACTTGTTTATCTCATGGATTGGGCGAATCTGCTGTTGCGTTGGGCGCATGTGATTGTCGGTATTGCTTGGATTGGCGCGTCTTTTTACTTTGTTTGGCTGGAATCCCATCTGGAACGAGAAGGTAAAAAACAAGGCGTAGCCGGTGATTTGTGGGCAATTCATGGCGGTGGGTTTTACTTTGTACAGAAGTATAAAAATGCCCCTGAAAAGCTACCAGATACCTTGCATTGGTTTAAGTACGAAGCCTATTTTACTTGGATTACTGGTTTTCTATTGCTGTTGGTTGTTTATTACTTCAATGCATCAAGTTATATGGTGGATAACAGTAAAATTGCATTGGCGCCGTGGATGACAGTATTGGTTGGTCTGTTTGCACTTATCGGTGGTTGGTTTGTTTATGATCGCTTTAGTGAAAGCCGTTGGGGGAAAGATAACCGAATAATGTTTGGTTCTATGGTGTTGTTTGTGCTGGTGCTGAGTTTTGTGCTGGACTTATTTATCCAGAATAAAGCTGTGTTTTTGCATATCGGCGCTATTTTAGGGACGATGATGGCAGGCAATGTGTTTTTTGTGATTATCCCGAATCAGAAAAAAACTGTGACTCAAATGATTGCAGGTGAAGAGCCAGATCCTGAGTTGGGTCTACAGGCGCTACGTCGTTCTTTGCATAATAATTATTTTACGCTACCAGTTATTTTCATGATGATCAGCAATCATTACCCAATGATTTTCGGTCACCAATATAATTGGCTAGTGTTGGTGGTGATTGCGCTGATTGGCGTGGGTATTCGTCATTGGTTTAATCTAAAAAATAAAGGTCATGCAGTGAAAGGCAGTTGGGCTTTAGTGGCTGCTTTGTTCGGCATATTGTTGCTTATTGTGCTAATGGCTCCTAAGCAAATTGAAGGTGCCGAGGGCAGCAATGCCATCGCTTTTGCTGAAGTGCGAAGTATTGTTGATAAACATTGCGTGAGTTGTCATAGCAGTCAACCCAGTTCTACTTTATTTACGGTGGCGCCAAAAGGCTTGATGTTTGATGATGATGCAGTATTGCAAGCTAACGCAGCGTTAGTGCAGCAACAAGCGGTTTCCACTAGTACTATGCCGTTAATGGTATCCCCTGATACGCCAGTTATGACAGACCAAGAGAGGCAGACTTTAGGGCTATGGATCGCGCAAGGTGCGAATTTTTAACCCAACGATTGAAGTATTACTAAGCAGTCTAAAATAATATAAAAATATTCTCGGAGTAAATCACGGATGCCTAAAAATGATACAGGTCTCAATGTAAAGCAGTATTCGAACCAGTTCGGCAGAGACTTAATAGGCTATGCTGGTCAACCACCAGAGGTTAGCTGGCCACAAAAAGCAAGGATAGCGATTCAATTTGTGATTAATTATGAAGAGGGTGGTGAGAATTGCATTGTTAACGGTGACTCACATTCAGAGGCTTTCTTAAGTGAAATTATCGGTGCTCAGAAGTATGAAAATCAACGTCATATTAGCATGGAATCTATTTATGAATTTGGTTCACGAGTGGGTTTTTGGCGTCTGCATCAGCTCTTTGTTAGTCGGAATATTCCTGTAACGGTTTATGCTATAGCAACAGCTTTACAAAGAAACCCTGCAGTCGTTGAGGCTATGCTGGAGGCAAATTGGGAGCTTGCCAGCCATGGACTTAAGTGGATTGATTATAAAGATTTTAGCTATGAGCAAGAAGCAGAGCATATAGATAAAGCTGTCAAAATTCATCAGCAAATAACAGGCAGCAAACCTCGCGGTTTTTATCAGGGTAGAACCGGTGAGCATACGCTGAGAATTATCGCTGACAGAGGAGATTTTGATTATCACGCCGACAGCTATAGTGATGACCTGCCTTATTGGGATAACCGATTTACTGCAGAAGGCCATGCCCAGTTGATGGTGCCTTATACTTTAGATGTTAATGATATGCGTTTTGCATCGCCACAAGGTTTTAACAGTGGTGAACAGTTTTATCAGTATTTAAAAGACAGTTTTGATTGTCTCTATGTAGAGGGTGAGCAGTCACCAAAGATGCTATCTATTGGCTTGCACTGTCGTTTAAGTGGCAGGCCGGGGAGGTTTATGGCGCTACAACGATTTATCGATTACGCTCAATCACACTCTCAAGTTTGGTTCGCTAGACGCATAGAAATTGCGGAGCATTGGCAAAAAAATCACCCCTATCAATCGAACGTATAAGACCAGCAACAAATGACAACATTTGTTATAAATTAGAGAAATTATTTTAAGAGGCATTCATATGGAACAAAATGCAGTAATACCGGACTTTGTGAACGATAATATCAATCTTGCACATCAGCGCTTAGACAGCAAAATTGTTTATGTCACTGATGACTTTTTTGCACCGGCACACCGAATGTTGCAGGCGCACGAGGCAGAATGGAAAGAAGACGTCTATGATGATAATGGCAAGTGGATGGACGGCTGGGAGTCTCGCCGTAAGCGTAGCACGGGTTATGATTACGCAATTCTCCAGCTTGGTAAATCTGGGCAAATCAAGGGGTTTGAAATAGACACTACCTACTTTACTGGAAACTATGCGCCAGCCATCTCAGTACAGGGTTGCTGCTCTATCGATGGTAGTCCTGATGAGCAAACGGAGTGGTATAGTTTAGTAGAGACGACGCCGATTGTGGGCAATAAAAAGCAGTACTTTCAGCCCAAGTTTGACAATGATGATGCTAGAAAAATGAACTACACACATATCCGCCTTAATATGTATCCTGATGGCGGTATTGCCCGTTTCAGGGTTTATGGAACGCCCAGTGCTGACCATATTAGCAAAGGTCAAGAGATTGACTTGATTGCGATGGAAAACGGTGGACGGGCCGTGCTTTGCAATGATGAGCATTTTGGCAAGATGAATAATCTGCTCATGCCAGGCAAGGGTATTAATATGGGAGATGGTTGGGAAACGCGCCGCCGTAGAGAGCCAGGGAATGATTGGGTGATTATTGCTTTGGGGCAATCTGGGTTGCCGCAAAAAGCTTTGATAGATACCGCTTATTTCAAAGGCAACTTTCCGCATCAAGTCTCAATACAAGCTGCGTTCATGGATAATATAAACAGGGCATCTATTGCGCAGCAGAGTTTGTATTGGCAGGAAATACTTACCCCGCAAAAACTCTCAGCTGATAATGAACACCAATTTGATTTACAGTGTGCTAATCCAGTTAATATAATTCGTATGAATATCTACCCTGATGGCGGCATCAGTCGCTTGCGCCTGTTTGGAAAAACAGTATAACGGTAAAATCTATGTCTGTAATTACCTTAAAACCAGAGCCTCTCACAGCGACCAATTTTGCCCCTTTTGGTGATGTAATAGAGACTAGTGATAGCAATAGAACGATGACCATTAACTATGGCCTTACTGAGAGGCATCATGACTTGGCAGATATTCAGATATTAAGTTCTCCTGAGGGTGATCAGGGTAAGGCAATTATCAGTATCTTTGAAAGCAAATACCGTGAATTTCCTTTACAACTGGAGATAATGGAGAGACATTCATTGGGGTCTCAGTGTTTTATCCCCATGCATGAGAAACCCTATGTGATAGTAGTTGCGGATCCGGTATTAACTGCTGTTGCTGCTAATGATCTCCGCGCTTTTATTAGTAATGGAAAGCAAGGGATTAATTATCATGCCAATACTTGGCATCATTATTTGTTAGCACCATTTGAAAGAAGTCTATTTGTGGTTGTTGATAGAGGAGGAGAAGGCCATAATTTAGAAGAACAAGCAGTCATAGAGGGGCCAGTATTCCTGGAGTTATAAATAATTCAAAGCATAATAAGCTAAAGATCAATGGATTTTTTTAGGGTAGATTTAGTCGCGCTATAGGATTATTTGCAAAGTTTAGGGCAGGGCATGGCGAGATATAGTGAATATATCTGTGTTGTAGGAAAATCGCAAAATCAGAAGAATCAACCTCTTAGAAAATAGAGCTAAATATTTATGGTTTTTTTGCTAACTTTAGCTTGACACTTGGGTCGCTGTTGCGCAAAATGCGCATCTCGAATTTGGAGCGGTAGTTCAGTTGGTTAGAAT
>CAKMZF010000047.1 GCA_929200405.1 uncultured Gammaproteobacteria bacterium
TTGGTCTATGCAAGCACTTATGCAAGAAGTGGCAGAGCTCATTCAATCTATCTTTGCAAGCTACAGTCAAACAGCGCCATTTCTGCCGGTAAGCTATACAACCTATCAAGCGCTATTTCAGAAACATCTGGAATTCGACCCTTTATTGATCACTGTTGATGAGCTAAAGGCCATTGTGCGGAGTGGATTGCCTGTTGAGATAATAGTCAGTGATGCACAGTGGCTAGAATATGACAAAGATGATTGGTTAAACTGGTTATTAGGCAATTATATAGAACCCAAGCTAGGGCAAGACGAGCTATGCTTTGTTGTCGATTACCCCGTCAGTCAAGCATCATTAGCGAAACAATCGCCACAGGACTCGAGAGTCGCTAAGCGCTTTGAGTGCTATTATCAAGGCATAGAGTTATGTAATGGTTTTGAAGAGCTAACGGATTCGACAGAGCAGAGACAAAGGTTTCAGCAAGAAAACGCACAACGAGCAGCAATGGGATTAGCAGAAATGCCCATAGACGATAGACTATTGGCAGCGCTACCCAGCATGCCGTCGTGCTCAGGAGTAGCAGTAGGAATAGATCGTATGATTATGTTGGCTTTAGGACAATCAGAATTGGCAGAGGTTATGTCGTTTACGTCTTATAATGCTTAGTCGGTTGGCGCTGTAAAGCGTGCTTAATCGTAAAGTGCCTAAAATTAAACCATAAAATGATTGGTTTTTGGTAATTTGAATTTGACACCATTCTGAAAGGGAGCGGCTGAGCGAACGCTTGCCTTTTAAGCTGACTTTGGAAGCGATAGCTCTATTATTTTATCTTCGCAAATCTTCTTTAGGCAGTGGTTTTATTTCCAGTTGCTCCAACTGTGCTTCACCATCTTTAGTCGGGTCGCATAAATCTACCGAGCCTTTTGATATATGATTGTATAGCTCGACATATTGTTCGGTGATGCCTTTAAATAATGTGGAGCTTTGATCAAAATGAGAACCTACATTCTTTTTATAGTCTTCAAATTCCTGCTCTAATTTTTGATAGTGCTTATCTCCATTGTTGCGCTTCCAGCGAAAAAAACCTATTAACAGCCCAGCCACCAAGCCAATTTTAAATGAAATAATGATTGCTATAGTCATACATACTGCTTCTGATTGTTGAATTGATAGAATACAGAGCAACTCATTTCTAAACAAGTCATTTCTAGAAGCTCAGGTTTGATCTAACAGGTACCCGTTTTTTAGTAGCCTACTGCCAACTCTCTGTTAGAGATTGAGAAAAGCAAAACTGAGGAAAAAGTGGTGGCATAATTGTGGGAGCTATTCTCTTTTTCAGAAGATCATGCATTGTTAACATGGTCTGCTGCCTTAATAAAAAGATAGAAAGAAAATGACGCCTTGCAGGCGTCATTTTTGATAGAGAATAATAGAACAATTATTTTCTTTTCTGGGTTTCAGCGTAAGCTGAGTGGTTGTGAATGGATTCAAAGTTCTCTGAGCTGACTTTGTATGCAGTTACTCTATCATCAGCGTCTAATCTGGCGGCGATGTCTCGTAGTAAGTCTTCTACAAACTTTGGATTCTCGTAGGCTCTTTCGGTGACATATTTTTCATCAGGGCGCTTTAGAATGCCGAATAGTTCACAGGATGCCTCAGCTTCACCTATTGCTGCAATCTCTTCTATAGAGACTTCACTGTCGGTCTCTACAGAGATAATGACATGTGAGCGTTGATTGTGTGCACCGTAGTCTGATATTTTCTTTGAGCAGGGGCATAGACTGGTGACTGGTACTAGAACCGAGGTAGTGATGCTAACTTCATCTCCAATGATAGAGCCGCTGAGCGTTACACTGTAGTCCATCATTGATTTAATGCCGCTGACAGGGGCTGCCTTGTGGATGAAATATGGGAATTTCACGGTGATGTAGGCGGTCTCTGCTTCTAGTTTTTCTTTAACGGCTGTCAATAACAGCGGGAATGTCTCTGGTGATAGCGGACTGACGTGAGATTCTAGTATCTCCAAAAACCGCGACATATGCGTGCCTTTGACATCGTGCGGAAGTCCTACATACATAGAGTATTCGCCTACCGTAGCTTGCAATTTGCCTGCTGATTTGACGGTGAGAGGGAATTTTACATCGCGAATGCCAACTTTGTTAATCGGTATTCTGCGGGTATCTTCACTGGACTGTACGTCTGGTATAGCCTGGTTGTTGTCGATATCAGATTGACTCATAATTTCATCGTGTAATATTTTATTCATGCCTACGTTCCCTCCGTGGGTGTGTTCCAGCATTACAGTTATTGGGGAATATCTTTAAGATTCAAGCTTTTTGTTGTTGCGAAACCGGTTTCGCTGCCAAAACTTGCTCAGGAAAACGAGATTTTATCGTCGCTAATATTTTCTCTTCAGTTAAACCTGCCAGTGTCAATAGCTCCTCTCGGCTGCCGTGGGGCAGGTTGCTATCTGGTAATCCTATATGCAATATGTCGCATGGTTTGCTTTTGGGCAGTGTTGCTAAAGCTTCGGCTATCGCACTACCTGCTCCACCAGCGATGACATTTTCTTCTAGAGTAATGATGATGTCGTGTCTCTCTGAGACACTTTGAATAGTATTAAGGTCAATTGGTTTTACAAATCGCATATTAACAACAGTTGCATTCAGCTGTTCGCCAATGGTTTTGGCAATATCGCACATGCTGCCAAAGGCTAGAATGGCGAATGTATTGCCTTCTCTTAAGGATACAGCAGTACCGATTTCAAGCGTTTCGGTAATATCTGCTGTGACCTCAGTGCAATTGCCTTTGCCTCTGGGGTAGCGAATGGCACTTGGGCCATCGTATTGATAGCCTGTATTGAGCATTAATCGAGCTTCGTTCTCATTTGCTGGTGCCATGATTATCATATTGGGTATAGGGCGCAGGAAGCTAAAATCATAACTGCCGCTGTGGGTTCCTCCATCTGGGCCAACAAGTCCGGCTCTATCTATTGCAAAAACCACCGCGAGGTTTTGCAACGCAACGTCATGAATGAGCTGATCATAGGCGCGTTGTAAGAAAGAAGAGTAGATAGCTACAACAGGTTTTAGTCCTTCTGCTGCCATGCCTGCTGCAACAGTGACGCTGTGCTGTTCTGCGATGGCAACGTCACAGAATTGCTGCGGAAATTGCTGAGCAAATTTTACCATTCCACTGCCTTCCATCATCGCAGGGGTGATTGCCATGAGCTTGCTGTCTTGCTCCGCGGTATCAATCAGCCATTGCCCAAAAATACTGGAATAGCTAGGATTGTTGGGTGTGGCATTGGTTGGCGGCGGTATTCCGACTGCCGGATCAAACTTGCCAACACCATGATATTTGACTGGTTCGGCTTCTGCAGGGGCGTAGCCTTTGCCTTTTTTGGTTGTAATGTGTAGTAATCTTGGCCCTGACAGCTTTTTTAAATTACCGATAGTTTGTATTAGCGATGGAATGTCGTGCCCATCGATGGGGCCGAAATAGTTAAAGCCAAACTCTTCAAATAAAGTGCCGGGCAATACCATTCCTTTCACATGCTCTTCAGCTTTTTTAGCAATATCCCAGATTGGCTCTGGCATCATGCGCAGCACTCGTTTACCTTCTTCTCGCATGGCAGATAGAGCTTGGCCTGAGATCATTTTGGTGAGGCTGGATGAGAGCGCGCCGACGTTAGGTGAGATAGACATTTCATTGTCATTTAATATCACCAGTACATTGGCTTTGCATTCGCCTGCGTGGTTAAGTGCCTCAAAAGCCATGCCAGCGGTCATGCCGCCATCACCAATGATAGCGACAGCATTGCGTTGTTGCTGAGTGCTGTCAAAAGCAATCTGCATGCCCAATGCTGCACTGATAGAAGTGCTGGAGTGGCCAACGCCAAAGGCGTCATGGATGCTTTCTTGGCGGTCTGGAAAAGGTGCCAATCCATTAAGCTGGCGGATGGTGTTAAGCTGCGCTGCTCGGCCCGTTAATATCTTGTGTGGATAGGCTTGGTGGCCAACATCCCATACCAGTTTGTCATCAGGTGAGCTATACAGATGATGAAGTGCTACAGTTAGCTCTACGGTGCCAAGCCCTGCAGCAAAGTGACCGCCTATTGAGGGTACTATCTCGATAAGATATGCGCGGACTTCATCAGCGAGTTGTTGTAGCGCTGTTTGCGAGAGTCCTTTGATACCTTCTGGTAAATCAAGAGAGCTGAGTAAAGGGTATTTCTGTGAATTAATCATAGCGTGGTTTTTGCATAAGCGAATATGGATATGGATGTTATCTATAGTCGCGAGTGACTGCCTCTAAGTTAATGGTTTCGATTGGCAGTTTTATCCACTAGCCAGCAGAGAAACTCGATATCGTAACGACCTGCTAGTGGCCGGAGGGTTTCTTTGCTAGCGTTCTGATAAAACTCAGCTTGTTTCTGTGCGGTTTCTACGCCTAATAGACTGACATAGGTTGCCTTGCCAGCTAAAGCATCTGCACCTTGTTGTTTGCCAAGAATTTCGGTGTTGGTTAGCACATCTAAAAGGTCGTCTTTTATCTGGAATAACAACCCAAGTTGCTGGCTGTAAGTTCGCAGTATGGTTAATGTTTGATTATCTGCCTCAGCGGCGATAGCACCTAGCTCACAAGCTGCGGTTATTAATGCTCCGGTTTTGCTATTGTGCATATGCTCCAGTTCGCTAAGCGTGTTGACTTGCTGATTCATGTCAATCTGCTGTCCACCGACCATTCCAGATTTTCCAGCACTTTGGCTTAAGCAGGAAACGGCTGATATTTTTTGCGAATCGCTCATTTCTGGGGCAGTCGCGATGAGGTTAAATGCCTCTGCTTGTAGGGCATCACCTGCGAGTATTGCAGTGGCGCTGTCAAATGCGATATGTGTGGTGGGTTTTCCCCGTCTTAATGCATCATCGTCCATATCTGGTAGGTCATCATGTATTAAGGAATAGCAATGGATGCACTCAACAGCCATGGCAAAATGAGTCACCAAGCCCGCTCTTTGGGAGGAAGCTAAAGCCTCATAAACGGCATAGACTAGACTAGGACGCAGGCGCTTTCCTGCATCTAAAACCGCATAGCGTATCGCGGCATCTAGTCTGTGAATATCATCAGTAGATGAGGCAAAATGCCGGTGCAAGGCTTTGTTGACGCGATCTGCCTTGTCACTGAGTTGTTGTTCAAAATCTATGCGCTTGGTCATTTGTCTGTCATTGCTTTATTTTGCAGTGCTTTCAAAATCTTCAGCGACTATCTCGCCGTTTTTTTCCATTAAAATATGGACGCGCTTTTCAGCTTTTCCTAGCAAATTTTGGCATCGACGTTGCAACACTACACCTTGCTCAAATAAAGCCATTGAGTCCTCTAGGGAGATATCGCCTTTTTCCAGCGTCGTGACGATGCGCTCTAAGGTTGCCATCAGCACCTCAAAGTTTGCCTCTTCTGGAGGAAGTGCTATTTGGGCTACTGTTTGAGAGGCGTTAGATTCAGGGGATGTATTCATTACAGTCACTTATTGGCTTAGAGTGGCGTCAATTTACTAAACTTGCCCAGCCGAGCCATAAATACGGGTCAATATGCTGGTCAACTAAAATGGAGTGTTATTCTCTCATGTCAGTCCGATGGTGCCAACTCTGAACCGACGATAAAAACAGAACAATCTGTTTGTTCGAGAGACTCATTATTTATTAGAGCGGAGGAGAATGTTGGTTTATAAAGGTAAAATGATAGTGGGATAGTCATAAATAGTTCATCGATTTCGATCTTGATGTCTGAAATGCTGGTGCACCTTCTAGGTTTTGGGTAAACTCTGTGCAGGTTTTTAAAAGCATAATAAAATAAAGAATATATGAGTTATAACGCAGCAGATATTGATGTATTAAGTGGTCTAGATCCCGTTCGTAAGCGCCCAGGAATGTATACGGACACCTCAAGACCCAACCATTTAGCCCAAGAAGTTATTGATAATTCGGTAGATGAAGCGCTTGCAGGGCATGCCAGTGAAATTACCGTCACCCTGCATGATGATGAGTCGGTTTCTGTGTCAGATAATGGTCGTGGTATGCCAGTGGATATTCACCCAGAGCATGGCGTGAGTGGCGTTGAACTTATTTTGACGCGACTGCATGCTGGTGGAAAATTTAACAATGATAACTACCAATTCTCAGGAGGGCTGCACGGGGTTGGCGTATCGGTGGTAAATGCGCTATCGACCAAGCTAACAGTGCAAATTAAGCGAATGGGGCAGTTGCACCAAATGGTTTTTGCCAATGGCGATAAAATTAGCGATTTAGAAGTAATCAATACCGTCGGTCAAAAAAATACCGGTACCACGCTCACTTTTGCACCGGATGCGCAGTATTTTGATAGTGCAAAGATACTACGACCGAAGTTAAAACATCTACTTAGAGCAAAAGCGATTCTGTGTCCGGGTCTTAAGATAAAGCTGGTCGATGAGCTAAATAATGATTCCGAAGAATGGTTATTTACAGATGGGTTAGTTGAGTATCTGGAGCAGCAGATCAATAGCGTGATGCTGCCCGAGCCAGCCTTTACCGGTGAAGACAAAGCAGCAGACCATGAGTCTAGCTGGGCGATAACATGGTTAATTGAAGGCGGAGAGCCCATACAAGAAAGCTATGTAAATCTTATCCCAACGCCTCAAGGAGGCACTCATGTTAACGGACTTCGTGCTGGAGTGGTTGATGCGCTGCGCGAGTATTGTGAGTTTAGAAACTTATTACCTAGGGGTGTGAAACTATCACCAGAGGATATTTGGCAAAACGTTGCTTTTGTGGTGTCTTTGAAAATGTTGGATCCACAATTTGCAGGCCAAACCAAAGAGCGGTTATCTTCGCGCGAGGCCAATGCCATGCTAGTTAATCCGGTCAAGGACGCTTTTGCATTATACCTCAATCAGCATACTGATATTGGCGATCAGCTGGCGCAATTTGCGATTAGCAATGCTCAGACTAGGAATAAATCTGAGAAAAAAATTGTTCGCAAAAAAGTTAGCTCAGGCCCCGCATTACCAGGAAAGCTGGCAGACTGCTTATTGCAAGATTTATCTCGAACAGAATTGTTTCTAGTAGAGGGCGACTCTGCGGGTGGCTCAGCAAAGCAAGCCAGAGACAAAGAAACACAAGCGATCATGCCATTGCGCGGCAAGATTCAAAACACATGGGAAGTCGACTCCTCACAAGTGCTGGGTTCTCAGGAAATACATGATATTTCCGTGGCAACAGGAGTTGATCCAGGGTCAGCTGATATTAGCGGCCTGCGTTACGGAAAAATCTGCGTATTGGCAGACGCCGACTCCGATGGCGCGCACATTGCAACACTGCTTTGTGCCTTGTTTATGCAACATTACCGACCGCTAGTCGCTGCCGGACATGTATTTATTGCCATGCCGCCGTTGTACCGTATCGATGTCGGTAAGCAAGTGTTTTATGCTCTAGATGAAGCTGAGAAAGAAGCAACCTTGCGCCGTGTTGAAGTGGAAAAAATCAAAGGCAAAGTTTCGGTGACTCGTTTTAAAGGATTGGGTGAAATGAACCCAGCTCAGCTGCGTGAAACAACTATGCATCGTGACACCCGTCGGTTAGTGCAACTGCGCTTAGATAATGAAGCCGAAGCTATGGAAATCATGGATATGCTGCTGGCGAAAAAACGTTCGGGTGACCGCAAAATGTGGTTAGAGAACAAAGGTAACCTTGCAGATGTTATGCTGTAATTACTAGAGTCTAGTAGCAAGGCTAGAAATTTCTAATTTGAAACCTATATCTAGCAAAATATTCAGAGACAAATAACAAATAAAGCAAAAGAGAAGACAGTGCATGGCAGATGAACTAAAACAAGCTGGCTTAAAAATAACCACACCTCGTATTTTAATACTAGAAATGCTGCAAAATGCTGCGTTGGAAAGTAATACCGAGCATCTTAGTGCGGAAGAAATCTATGCCAGATTGCGAGTGAGCAATAAAGACGTGGGCATTGCCACAGTCTATCGTGTGCTAACGCAGTTTGAGCAAGCTGGACTGATTATTAAACATAACTTTGAGGCTAATCAAGCGGTTTATGAACTAAACGAAGGAGAGCATCACGACCATCTCTGCTGTGTTAATTGTGGCGCTATTGTCGAATTTGTTGACCAAAAAATAGAAGAGCGGCAGAAAAAAGCCGCTGTAGATCATGGCTATAAATTGGTAGATCATTCTTTAGTGCTTTATGGCTTATGCCCGAACTGTCAAGAGGCCGCATAGACAGAACATGAAGAGAATTTTACGAACAGCTATCAGGGCTGTGTTATTAGTGCTTCTGATTGTGGTGGGAATCTTTCTTACTATGCTCGTTGTTTTTTTTGCACAGGGCTATCCCTCTGCATGGGCAAAACAAATGTGGAGCCGTTGGACTTGTCAGATAATGGGCATAAAAATTGAGCTACGAGGAAGGTTGCCCAGTAGAGCTCAATTGCTCCTAAGTAATCATATATCTTTTTTAGATGTATTGGTGCTTGCGGCTCTGCAACCTAGTTTTTTTCTCTCAAAATCCGAGGTGGCTAAATGGCCATTAATTGGCTGGTTGGCCAGAAAAAATGGCACACTGTTTATCACTCGTGGTCAGGGTACAGAGCAAGCGGTTAAAGACATAGCAGAGCGCCTAAAAGTTGGTTCCACGATTGCCTTCTTTCCAGAGGCAACCACCACCGATGGCAAAAAAATCAGACGATACTATCCTCACATCATGGAAGCAGCGGTGCAAGCAAATATCATTGCTCAACCAGTATTGTTAGCATATGTTGTTAAAGATGAAACAACTGGGGGCTGGGTCTGCGATGAAGACATGGCCTATGTTGAGGATAGATCGATGGCGAGGATCATTTTCGATATGTTAGGCAACTCACGCACCCAAACCATTGTCACCGTGTTAGAGCCGCTAAGCCCTGAGAAATATACCCCCAAAGCGATGGCAAAGCTCGCCCATGCCAGCACAGCAGAAGCGCAAAGTCTGTTGTATCAACATAAATATGATGAATTGGCGGTTGAGAAAGCGGAAATAGAAAGAGGCAGGTCTTAAAGTTTGTTGAAACTTTTGTTTCCTGCTTTAACTATTTGCTCAGCTAAAATTATTTAAATAGTAGTTTGAGTAGACCTCTAACCATTTTTAAAAAAATATAGATTATAAAAACAGATATCAATAGATAGAGGCCTTTTGAAAGAATCACTATTGCAACAATGAATGCTGCTTTAGATGTGAAAAATAGTGTTATTAAAACTATTAAGGTCAGTAATAATATCTTACCCAAATTTACTTTAGAACTCTCGGTGTGCGTTTGTTGAGAAGTATTCTTTGTATGGTTAGGCTGGGAGCTCTCTCTTGAATCAAGATTTTGCGACTCTTGCTTTATAATGGTAGCAGAATGTTGTTCCGCTTTTCTCTGTTTTAACTCTGCTGATGTAAGCTCTTTCACTGGCGTAGGCTTAGGGGCTGCTTGCTGTAGGTTTGGGATCGGTGGTTTTCCTGCTGCAGAAAGGCGACGGAAATCATTTTTACGCACGCCCATGGGAATACTAATTGGGATTTTATTTAACTCATTGCCGTATTTTTGATGAATTGATTGGGCTTTTTGCTTAAATAGTTTTCCTTTTTTTGGGTTCACCATAGTAATAAAATTAGCAAATCCTAAGATTGAGCGAATTAAATAAGCCGGCTCTGTATGGCCATTCCAACTTTTACCTTGAAGTCCGTTTTGCTCTATTTGATGGATTAGCGCTCTAAAACGACGCAGTGTCGAACGGTCAATCGCAAGTTTATTATTCACGACGAGTCCGGTAACTTCTTGCTGATGCCTGCTGTGCATTATGCGCGTTTTATCTGGATGCAAATGGAAGCCTTCTTCGGTGACGATGCTTCTAACTGCCCAAAGCAATTTAGTTATAAATGCTCTGCCTTCTTTATCGGCTGAAAAAGTTAAATCGTCAGCGTAGCGAGTATAGGTAAAGTTATACTTGTTGGCTAAACCTTGCAAGCGTCGATCTAGAGTGCGGCAGAGTAAGTTGCTAATAGCGGGGCTAGTGGGAGCACCTTGTGGTAAATATCGCTCACCTTGCTGTAGGAACCATCTTTCGCCGTCTAGTTCTACAACTTCTATGCTTGGCTCGGAGCAGAGTAATGCTAAGACTGTTGATAGAGATTCACTGTAGCCGGTTTTATGAAAGAGGCCTTTTACTCGCTTGTAAGTAATGGTTGGGAAAAAGTCTTTGAGATCTAAATTGATTACCACCGATTTTCCGACATGTGGTATAGCATTAGTAAGTATTGAGCGATTGGTAATAAAACCGTGTGCAGAATCATGCAATGGAATCTGATTGAGGATATTGTCTAATATCCAGTACTGAACTCGCTTAAGTCTTGGCATAGGCGATGAGATAGAGCGGAAACCACCTTGCTTCTTAGCGATTTGAAAATGCTTATAATGACAAACTTTTGAGGTCTGACGCTGATAGGCTAAAAATCGTAACTCATTTATACTAACGCCCATTTTCTCAGCTAATATCGCATGTGTCTCTAGATTAGGCAGTGCATTATTTTGTAATTTCTGATTGTCAGACTCAAGCTTATCTAAACCAAGAGATACGGCTTCACCTAACCAGTTGATATCGTTTTGTTGACGCTCATGCCAAGCTAATTTTTTTTGATATCTGGCTTCGGCATTTTTCTTTTTAGTGTCTTCGCGTTTCTCTTTAGCTGCTGCCATCTGTTCTGAGCGAAGCGTTTTTAGCGCAGCCTCTGGACTATCGAAAGTCTTTTGCTTACGAGTTAGCTCATTAAGTTGCTTGCATAACTCTTTTCTGCGTTTAGTTTTAGACTCAGGGACAAGTGTTGCTGCATTTTTGCCATCCCAGAAACCTAAGCGTTGCATTTCTGCCAAGATGTAACTTTTTTTACCTTGCTCTCTTACTTGTTGGTATAGTTCTTGGCGGCTTAAAGGTGCCTGTGGGGTGGGTGTATCATTAGACATGCTTGATGCCTCCTGAAACTAAACGCAAATACTGACGATTAGCTGAGAGGGGAGAAGTTGTGATGCGGGTATCCTTCGTTCGACTCAAGGGACTGGGGGGTTCAACTCGACGCACCCCGTCTAGCATTGTGTGTATTAAAGTCGAAGACTTTAAACCGAAATACCGCAATGCTAGACAGGGGTGCCCAGTAAAGAACACACCAGTGAAGCATGACAAGGCTCTAAGCACGGATGGCGAAACACCAACCAAAAAGCAAGGTTCGTTACCCGCATCACAATGAACATTATTATTGCATAAATGTTTCAAGAGTAAAATATTATTCATTGTTTTTATTTCCCTTTTGAGCAGCCGCTTTACGCAGTGCGATCATGTGTTCACATGGCCCTTTAAATAGCTTATTGTGGATAAAAAACGAACAGCTACAGTGAGCTTTGAACAATCTCTCATCACGGTCAATATAAATTTTGACAAGTTGTTTTTGGCTATTGTCGATGACATGTCCTTCGAATTTTGTAAATTCAGCCTGAGTTTCAACTCTGCTCAAACTGACAAGGTCAGCTGTTACGAAATTTTCAGCTCTAGCTTCTCGTGGGTTATCAAACCGCAACTTGCCCATTGGGAAAGGTTCTCTGCTCAGCTCTCGTAGGCGATAGACATCAGCTTCGGTATCGTATAGAACTCGCCCATGCTGAGCATAGAGAGATAGTGCTGTTTTGACCATTGTCTCGTCAAGTTGTAGAGTTTTTGCTAAATTAGCAGAGGAGCATTGCCATTGCTTTTGCAACTCGGTTATTACGCTATGGGCGGTGTCATTATCTATTTCCCCTCGCGGAGCCATCAGGTCAAAGTTGCCGGCTTTGGACCAATCATTTGCAGTCCAACCTGAAAGGCCTAGTGTAAACTGTAAGTCTCCCATATCGGCAATCCAAAAACTGGGCAACCCTGTGCCAAGTAAACGTACTGTAAATTTTTTTGTTACAGGTATTAATCGTTCTAGAATAAACAACCTTCTCCGACCCCATATACGAATCTCTGTCTCTTCATTGCCGTGATAGATAGAGCGAGGGCAATTTAGGATATGATTCCAAGGCTCTACTGAAATTTTAACGGGCTGCCCTGGTTTAAGCTGTATGCGTAGAGATCTTGGGCCTACGCGTTCTTTCTGCCGCCGAAGTAAAAAGCAGAGGTTATGTACGTCCATAGGATGGAGATCGAATTCCAGAGTTGGCAGAGTTAAGGCAGAGTTGACCTGCAAAAAACCTCTGATCCAGCTATCCGGTAGGTCAATCTTTCGTTCGGTAAACTGATCTGAGTGATCAGTTTTTATTTGAAAGCCTGAAGGGTCAATTTTGAGCTGTGTCCGACGATAATCGCGAATTTTTTGAAACTCTTGGTATAGCTGGGCAGAGTAGTCAATATTGGTGGTGCCATAAGTGCAGTCACTGATATTATCAAAAATATTGTGGCTGCAACTCAATCTTCCATAGCTTGATTCATCCTGAGAGAAGCATTCAAAAAACACTTGATCAGGGTGGACAGTAATGACAGGGTCTAAGACATACCAGGCATTATAATCGGTCTTGTATAGGTAATTGAAATACTTAGACTCTGCTTGAAAGTAGGGTTTTAAGTGGGTGTTTATCTCGAGGTTAAGCTGCGTTAGCTCTTCTCTGATAGGGCGTATCTGTTCTGCTATATCATTTTGTGTGCTTAGGTACTCAGCCAGCATGGCGGGCTCTTCTCTCTCTCTCCATGCCATATACTCGGTAAGGTCTCTGGGTTTTGCATTTAGGTCAGAGATTACTACTGAATTGAGTGCTGATATTGCCTCTCTAAATGGCAGATGCTTACCGAGATCTGCAACAAAATAAGCAGGTTCTCGTAATGTGTCAGGGGCAAAGCTTAGGTCTGTGTTGTTGCTATCACTATAGGCTTGTGATTGACCAAAGTAACGATATTGAAATTCCATTAGCTAACTTCCTGCTGTACGGGCACAAAACCACGAATCACTGGTGGTTCAAAATGTAAGGGTAAGTTTAAGCTAGGGTACTGCCTTTGTAGCGCTAACATGCCATTAATAAAACGACTTTTATCTTGAATGGCTATTGTGACAGACTGATTTTCAAAAATATCACCAACTTGCTCAGCTACCTGCTCGTCTTTTGCTGCTTCTGCCAATAAGAAATCTATAATCCGTTCTTTGGCTATTCTACCTTGATTAATAGCGGACAAAACAGTCACAAAGTAGGGCTTTAAGTTAGCTATTATGCTCGGATTACCACCTGCATACGTTTGTAAAAATTCGGTCGCAAATAGCTGTACGTTGCGGGCAGGGTGCTGGCTCAACCTCAGTAAATAATGTTCACCGTGGTCGGTCTCAAAATATTGACGTAGCAGCTCACGACCGAGATGCTGAACATCTTCACGGACACTGTCGCAAAGCATGATAAGGTTTTCGGCAGACCATTCTTGTTCCGAATAACTGTTACGAAAGTGGTCTAAAGCAAACTCTCTGCTATCATCCCAATCGGTGTCAAAAATACGTAATGCAGAAGGGAACTGACTGCGAATCCAGGTTTTATTTTCTTTATAGGCTTGCCAAACCCACTCACGAACAACTCGTGAAGGGTTTTTACCTAACTGAGCCCACTGTCGAACACTATAATCAGTAGTTGGGCGACTCGGTAATATAGTAGCACCAATTCTTTGGGCTGCTTTTGACTGCGCTTGGAGTAAACGCCAGAGCATATTTTTTTCAATCTCCGGCCATGCAGGTTGTAAATCTTCAGTGATACATAAAACTAAGCTTTCATGTATTCCTTCTGCTTTCTCAGCTTGAAAGCTAGGTGGTAGTAATTCTTGCAATATTTTCTCTGGGAACTCAGAGCTGTCAGTATTTTTATCAGCACCCGTCTTATCTTGGTCACGGGAGTAGACATGGGAAGTAGCGCGTTTGATCAACGGTCTAGCTTCTTCTCGGATAGCTGCTTCTGGTGAGAGCAGTAAACTTGCTAGCAGATGCGGCATCTCGGCTAACTGCTCATCGGTAAAGCCATTTAGCAATCGAACTCCAACGGAGCGAACGCCTGCATCTTCAGACTCGATAATCCGCTCAAAAATATGCTCTGGAATGTCTTCAGGGTTGTGATTTTGTTCAGATAAGATAACGGCACCAAGCTTTTGAACTGTCACTAGAGAATGGGTCAGTAAAGTTTCTATCATCGTGAAATCGATGTTTTGACAAGCATCGGTCAGAAACGTAGTAATCGCTCGTTCGCACTCTGTCCATATCTCTTTAATTGGCAAATTTTCAGGCTCTCTAGACAACGAATAACTGATTATTAAATTTAGTAACTGTTGTTGTGTATTGGGCTGATTGAAGTAAAGATACTCAAATATTCTACTGAACTCATGGTTATCTGTATAATTTGAAGTTAATAAGCTTAGATGCCATCCAGAGTTGCTGAGCAACTGTTGAGGAGAGAGCTTTCTAAGTAGTTTTTGTGCATGACTGCGAGCGACTTCTAATTTGGCTTCAAAAAGTGTGCTGATAAAATCAGATGTGCTGAGCGATTGTTGATGATTTAGCTCAAGCTGTTGTTGGGCAAAATTATAAGTCTGCTGATACGAGCTACAGAACAATAGCGCGAAATCTTCAGCTTCAACCTGTCTGCAAAACTCTATTTTGCCTATAAGCGCGAGCAAGGCAAAGTTATGTACAGGCTCATACATACTGGTTATTAAGCATCTGATTAACGCCTGTGGCTGTTTATCCCACAAATGTGGATAGGCTTCAATTCGGGTAGTCTCAGCGATATCTATAGGGTCAATCTGTTGCCAGCGATTATGGCTTGAAGTCAACTCAAAGCGTTTACTGTTGCGATAAAGCGTTTGATTTAGAGCAAGATGGGTTGAAAAACCAGGGAATTTCTGTAAATCAGTCACTAAGCTCGTTTCTGAATACGAATAGCAAACCGCAGAGCTAGGCTGTGCGTCTGAGTGATCATCTCTATACATGGATAGAAGCTCAACAGCTAAGTTGGTATAAGCAGGATCCCATGCTTCAGCCGTTTTCCGCAGCAGACGGGCGCTGCGGCGGCGCAGGTAATTACGAGTGTTCTGACTATAAGTGTTTAGCTCAAAGCGCCTCGTATGGTCTTTGCTGGTGGCCCGAGTATCTTCAATACGGAAAGCTAATTGCGCAAAGATTTTTGCATCTTGTTCATATTCAGCTATTTTGAACAGCAATCGCAATATCCAAAAACTACCATATTGAAAATCAACGTTTCGACATAAGTCTATGACACTATCTCGAATAGCGGCATCTTCTTTTGCCAAAAGATAAACCTGAGTGAGTCGCAATGCAGGACTTTGTTCATATTGCCCTTTTGTTTTGCTGCTCAAATCGATCAGCCAATTAGCTAGGTCATTGTGAAAATTATTATTGGTGCCATCCTGAGCGTTAGTCGCATTGTTAGGGTTAGAGGAGAATGAATCAAGGATATCGCACAAACTTTTCGGTAGCTCATTACGGATGTTGTTTAGCCATTTACTGCGCTCAGGCTCTTGTTTCACAGCATATAAAGCATGAAATGACATTCTTCTAACATTATGATTTGCAGTTGCATTATTGGCGAGTTGTTGTAAGGCAGCAGTGGCAGTAGGCTCAGCGCAGCGACCTAAAGCCCAAGCAATAGAGTAGTTACGCAGCCATTGCTCTTTAGAGTTTTCCTGTGGCTCAATCGCTGCTATCAGATCAGGCACTACCTGCTTATCTCGTAGTTCACCTAAGCGCCATATAAGTCGATTACAACGGTTATAATTTTGCGCATCTGCTTGATGAACAAGCTCCAAAAATTCTTGATATACATTATGTAGTTGCTCTGAGTGATCTAAAGAAAGTTCTCTTTTGCTGCTATTTCCAGAGCTAGAGGATGAAATCTGTAACGGGTTAAATCCAGTCTCAACAAAATAGTCTTTATTAATCTGAGAGATAATGATGCTCTTGAAAATTAGTTCGGCTTGTTCATAGTCTACTGGTTGAGCCGTTTTAGAGGACTCGCGCAGAGTTGAGCCTGTGCCATAACTGTAATTGACGAGAAAGCGTTCGTCCATGTCACTTTTTAATTCGATTAGATCAACATGATAGATTTTATTGACTAGATTTTTGTGCCTGAGATGACTTTTTAGAAGTATTTTCATTGGATTGATAACTTTTCCTTGGTAAATAGATTCTAAGGAAAAATGATACAAAAGGGAATGATGCTTACTAATTTAAATTATGGTCACTAGTTACTGTTTTGTTCGTGGGTTGATATAATTAGTTGTTCCGTAGCGGTTATTCTTGATCTTAGCAAAGAAATTTATCATCCGGCTATATAGCAACTTAGGAACATTAAACAACTATGCTTTTTTGTACAAATACCTGCAAAGTAGGTGTAGTATTTCAACTTTTTTCTACACTTGAATTTTATT
>CAKMZF010000048.1 GCA_929200405.1 uncultured Gammaproteobacteria bacterium
TACTGGCTAGCCAAATATACGGTTGGGATTGTGTGGCAAGTGATATTAATGAGCAGTCACTGGCGAACGTCCGTAAAATACTGAGCAGCAATCCAGCCTTAGAAGCCAAAATTAGTCTGCGGCTACAACCAAATAAGCATCACATCTTCACAGATATTATCCACAGTGATGAGCACTTTGATGTCACCCTATGTAATCCACCGTTTCATAGCTCTGCCGCAGAGGCGCGCAAAAGCAGTCAGCGTAAAGTGCATAATCTTGCTCAAAACAAGCAGCAAAAGTCAGGGCAAAAAACCGTAACTTCTCAACATAATGAACCCACTCCAGCGCTAAACTTCGGAGGTTTCGATGTCGAGCTTTGGTGTAGCGGTGGTGAGAAATTGTTCTTAAAAAAACTGATTCGAGAAAGCCAAGATTTCAAAACACAATGTCATTGGTTTTCCAGCTTAGTATCTAAAGCCGAAAACCTCAAAGACGCGAAAAAGCAAATCCAAAAACTCGGAGCAACTGACCTCAGGGAAATAGAAATGACCCAAGGCAATAAGATCACCCGCATTGTTGTTTGGACGTTTCAATAAATTTAATCACTGCCCTTGACTTAGAGCGTGCTCGAAAGCGTAGCCTGATGTTCTCTAAAGACTATTACGGAGAACATAATGACTTTACTGAACACTTTCTTAAACAAAACTGAGTCGCTCAGCAATTCGCAAACACAGCTACTGCAAGCCTATTGCCAGCAAGCCAGTAATCAGCAATTTATATATCCACTGTTCCTGTGGCTACCTATCGCCTATTCGTCTACGGCATCTAATATTGGGTTTAGTTGGGAGGCGCTAGGTAGCTATGTTTTCCTAAATCTGTTGTATTTTATGGCACGACTCATAGAGAAAACTCTGCGCTTAGATATGACGTTTGATGCTCAATCAGGAAGTCATATCGAACACAGCCGTTATTACCACTTCTTTATGATCTCGCATCTGCTGCTGGCAATAACAATCTCAGCTTTGGTGTCGTTAGGGCTGATTTTTTTCGCAGTAGTGTATCTCGGTAATTATATTTTCTACGCACAAGTAAGCACTGTCTATCTTCGTCGGTTGCTGGTGCTATGCATCGATATCGGTATACCGATTATGGTTGGCAGCTCACTTTTGGCTTAAAAATAAAGAAACTTGACTTAGAGTGCACTCGAAGCATTATGATAATACCATGAGCAAACTAAACTTTTACACAATCCAACAAGCCTCCCAAATCTCCGGCGTCAGCTCGCATACGTTACGTTATTACGAGCGTATTGATTTACTGCCACCAATATCACGGGCGGAGAATGGTCATCGTCAATACACGGACAGCGATTTGCACTGGGTTTATTTTTTAACCTTGCTGCGGGTGACAGACATGCCGATAGCGGTAATGAAAACCTATGTTGATTTAGAGCGCCAAGGCCCCAAAACAGAAGATGCTAGGCTAGCGATAATGCAGCAACATCGTCAGGTAATGCAAGACAAAATCTCAATGCTACAAGACAGTTTGCAGGCGATAGATCGCAAAATTTTAGTCTATGAAGGCAAAGCCGATAGCTGCGTGGCACCAAAAAAGTCGTCATAGCTTAACTAAGAAAAACGCGCCTTATAGCGCATCGGCTAACTCAGCTGCTTTTTGACGTAGCAAAGTTTTTTGCACTTTGCCGGTGGAGGTCTTGGCGATAGCTTCAAAGACAAAATATCTGGGAACCTTATAGGCAGCTAGCTGACTTTTGCACCAAGTAATCAATTCTTCCTGTGTCACGGAACAGCCTTCTGCAAGCTCAACAAAAGCGCAGGGTGTTTCACCCCATTTTTCATGTGGCATTGCCACCACTGCTGCGGCAAGGATCTGATCATGCTTGTAAAGCGCTTCTTCTATTTCTATTGAGGAGATATTCTCTCCGCCAGAGATGATGATATCTTTACTGCGATCTTTGAGTTGGATATAACCATCGGGGTAAATCACGGCGAGATCACCAGAATGAAACCAACCATCACGAAAAGCCTGCTCAGTCGCGGCGGCATTTTTTAAGTAACCTTTCATGACAACATTACCGCGAAACATTACCTCACCAAGTGTTTTGCCATCCCTTGCTACGGGCTGCATGGTGTCTGGATCAACAACATCTAGTTGCTCTAAGGCATGGTAGCGCACCCCTTGTCTTGCCTTTAGGGTGGCTTGTTCTACCTCAGGGAGCAAGCTCCACTGTGGTTGCCAGTCATTAACCACTGCCGGGCCATATACCTCGGTTAGGCCATATAGATGAGTAACATTAAACCCTGCTGCTGCCATCTCTGATAACACTCGCTCAGGCGGTGGTGCTGCGGCAGTAAAAAACTCAACTGTCTCGATTAATTTAGGGCGTTGCTCTTGGGGCGTGTCCAAAAGCGTAGACATTACGACCGGCGCACCGCAGAGATGGGTGACTTTGTGGCTGACTATAGCAGACCAGATAGCATCTGCACGGACCTCTCTTAAACAGACTTGGGTGCCACTTACGGCCGCCATGGTCCAAGGAAAGCACCAGCCGTTGCAATGAAACATAGGCAGTGTCCATAAATAAACCGCATGTTTGGCAATGGCGGCGGTTAGGGCATTGCCTTGAGCCAGTAGTGCAGCGCCACGGTGATGATAAACCACACCTTTGGGGTCACCTGTAGTACCTGAAGTGTAGTTAACGGTAATGGCATCCCATTCATCCCTAGGCATCTGCCAAACATAATCTGAATCACCAGTTGCCATAAAGGCCTCATACTCCTCACTCCCAAGCCTTTCACCTGCACATTTGTCCACTGTAAATAGCAGCGGATCTGCATAATCAATAACCATTAACGCTGGGTTTGATTGGGCAATAGCAGGTCTGATAATCTCTGCAAAAGCCGTATCTGTGATTAGCACTTTGGTCTCTGCATGTGTGAGCTGTTGGGCAATGGCAGCGGCATCTAATCGAGTGTTAATAGAGTGCAAAACCGCTCCGCACATTGGCACCGCGTAATGTGCCTCTAGCATGGCTGGCGTGTTCGCTAACATAACAGAAACCGTATCACCCCGACCAATGCCCTGTTTGGCTAGCGCAGATGCCAGCAGACGACAGCGATGATAAAAGTCATGATAATTGAGCTGAAAATGCCCATGTATGATGGCAATGCGTTGTGGAAACACGGTAGCTGCGCGCTCTAAAAACACAAGCGGAGTCAGCGGTTGAAAGTTTGCCTGATTTCGATCTAAGTCTTGATCATAAATAGAGGGGTTATACTCAGTGTTGTTCATATATACCCAGCGCTTATTTATTTTGCCATTGTGGTTGACGTTTTTCTACAAAGGCACCAATGCCTTCTTTGGCATCTTGTTTGAGCATATTCTCTCGCATCACCTCTGAGGCATAGTGATAAGCCTCGCTGAGAGGCATTTCTAATTGCTTATAAAAAGCTTGCTTGCCTGTCGCCAAGGTCATAGAGGATTTGGCGGCAATTTTTTCTGCGACAGCCATTGTTTCGACACTCAGCTTTTCAGCGGGGATAACACGATTCACTAAACCCATTTGTTCGGCACGGTTAGCATCTATCATGTCGCCAGTTAGCAGCATTTCCATGGCATGTTTGCGTGAGACATTTCGAGATAACGCTACCATCGGGGTTGAGCAAAATAACCCGATATTCACGCCCGGCGTGGCAAATCTGGCAGTCTCTGCGGCAAAAGCCAAATCACAACTCGCCACTAATTGGCAGCCAGCTGCTGTGGCGACAGTCGCGACCTCGGCGATAACAGGCTTGCTGTGATTAACAATTGCCTGCATCACACTAGCACAGAGCTGAAGTAGCCTGTCAAAATCTGCACGACCACCATCCTCGGCTTTGCGGGCTGCGGTAATCTCTTTAAGATCATGGCCCGCACAAAACGCGGGTCCAACGGCAGCTAATACAATCACCCTAACGCGGCTATTTTCTGCTGCCTCCTGTAATTTTGAAGCCAGCGCCGTTAGCATTTGCTCAGACAGCGCATTTCTGCGTGAGACATCATTGAGCGTCAGCCGCAATACGCCAGTGTCAGTCACTGTTTGTTCTATTAGTAGCGTTGGATCATTGGTCACATGCTCTCCTTATTCTGCCGAGATAGCTTAGAAGTTATGAATTATTGAGTACAATCTTGGGACAACGGTCCATGACAACCGTTAACCCAGCAGCAGTTGCCAGCTCATAAGCCTCGGAATTAATCACATCAAGCTGCATCCACACCACTTTTGCATTTATTTCAATCGCCTCCTGAGTGATAGCCAGTGCGGCTTCTGAGGCGCGAAAAATATCTACCATGTCGACACTGTGAGGAATATCTGCCAGTGTGGCATAGCAATATTGCTCAAGGATTGTTTCTCCCGCTGCATTAGGGTTTACCGGAAACACTTGATAGCCTCGTTTGAGTAAATCTGCCATGACTTTATGACTATCTCGCTCAGGCTTTTGGCTTGCACCCACTAGCGCAATGGTTTTTACTCCTGCCAATACTTTCTGTAGTTCGTGGCTAGTATATTGCACAAAATTATTTGGACTGTTCAGTGTCACTTTCCTTTTGAAATTGTTACGGCGTTGGTAATGGTTCGAGTTTGTACTAGAACATTTAAGGAGGTATTTGAACTGGCGACGAAGACATACATGGTCACGACGTAACGCAAGACAAGAATATAGAAAATAGCCATTTTACAAAGCATTAGATGTATTATTAGATGCTATGAGTGCTCTCTATCTCTTCGCTCGTTTGCCGCAGAGAGATGGCTGGTCTCTACAGATCTGGCGATAATTGCTTGAGAAATCTCATCTGCTGATTTTAATGTTCGAATAATCGTTGGTGTTGCCAAAGCACGCCAGTCTTTGTGGTGGCCTCGTGCCTTCTGTGCTTCGGTCACCTCATCAAAAGTCTGACGCACAAGTGGAATAAAACGAAAGCACAGCGAAAAAGCTAAGCTAATGGTCTCAGCGATATGCTCTGGTAAAAAGCGATTAAAAAACTGCTCTAAAGCAGCGATCAAATCACTAGTTTTGGTGGTTAGCGTCAACAACGATGCTGCCAAAATCATAGTAACAAAACGCAGTATCACGAAGCTGGCAAGTTGCAGACTTTCAAAATAAATCTGCACGATAAAAATAAAAAGCAGCATCCAAAAAGCAGGTCGCAATGCTAGGAGAATTTCTGACCGTGGAATGCCTGCTATTCCATACAACCCAAATACAGCAAGACAAATAGGGGTTAGTACAAACCAAGTATCAAATACAAATAGCAGGGTGCAGACAAGAAATAAAGCCAGCACTTTGAATAGAGGTCTGGTAGTGTGGAGAAACGACTGGCCAGCATAATAAGTTGAGGTCAGCATAAGAAGCTTAGCTCTCAGACTCAGCAAATTGCCGATAAGCAGATATCACAGCCTCAGGTGAGCCGTCTTGATGAATATTGCCATTCTCGATCCACAGCAACCGGTCCATCTCTGCCATTAACGCGAGATCGTGACTAACAATAATCAACTTTTGCGGCAACTCAGCTAGCAATTTCAGCAATATACTGCGGTTACGTAGGTCAAGCAAAGTTGTCGGCTCGTCCAGCACAATTATTTCAGGCTCCATCAGCAGTACTCCGATGAGCGCGATTAGCTGTTTCTCGCCGCCACTTAGTTCATGGGTGCGGCGTTCTAGTAGATGGCGTAAACCAAACTGCTCTAAATAAGTCGTGATGCGAGATTGAATCTGTTGCTTACTCAGACCTGATTTTTTTAAACCAAAAGCGAGATCTTCGACGACAATGGGGAATACTATCTGATTGTCGGGGTTTTGAAAGACAAACCCCACTTTACCTAGAGCCGTTTTATTGTTCTTACCTATCGGGGCGTCATTAACAAAGACAGCGCCAGTGGTCGCTCTCTCCAGCCCATTTAGCAACTTAGCAAAAGTGCTTTTACCAGAGCCGTTACTACCGATGATTCCTATTCTAGGCTCTGTTAAAGTAACCGATATGGCAGCAAGAATTGTTTTATTCTCCTTGCTAACACCAACATTTTCAATCTTGATCATAGGTCTTCATTGCCAGCAAGGTTAACAAATGAGAGTTGGCCATAACGGTTATTAGCGAGCTTATTTTGATTGAATAATAGGATACGACTTTGCGACGGCCACAATCACAACACTGGCTATCGCTGCTTTAATAAGGTCCCCAGGAATATATGCTACTGACCCCCAAAAAGCCTTGCCCAGTGGAATTTTTGCCGCATAGGCAACCCAAGGAATGCCGATAGCGTAGAGTATGATAATTCCACCGATAATACAGGCTAGGAAGGCACTGAAATAATTTAGACGATTCCAGAATTTCTCAATCAACAAACCAATAACAAAAGCGGCAATAACCCAGCCGAACAAAAACCCCGCAGTCGCCCCGAAAAACACAGCAAAGCCACCACGAGCACCGGACAATAAGGGTAGACCGGCAGCAACTAGTATCAAAAATAATATCAGTGAAAGCGCACCATATCTTGCACCTAAAATACCGCCAGCTAGCATCACCCCAAGAGACTGTGCTGTGATAGGTGCTGGAATACCAGGTACTGGAATATTTGGAAAAGCACCTAAAACGGCCATAATTGCAGCAAATAATGCCATTAAAACAGTATTTCTTATTGTTACTTCAGCCACTCTCTATTTCCTTTTTTATAATTGTAAAAACAATGGTACTGGCATCAATAAATCTGTGCCCTGTTAAGTCATGCCAAGCGAGGCAATAATACCGACTCCTAGAGAATTTGATATAAATTTTTTGCGATTTTTGATGTATTTAGTACATTACATCTATTACAAATAAAGCTTTTAAAAACAGTCACTTTTATCTAGACAGGGCCAAGATACAACGAAATTGTTATCGATCTGTAAATAGCTAACATACTGTGAGGCAGCATAAAACTTCCATATATAGAAAGAAATATAGATGGATAGTGTAGTGGCTGCATACTATAACTTGTACCGCGCCATCAACATAACGGAGAATCATCGCCAATAGCTGCGGAGAAACAATATCAGAAAACTTATAACGCGCTGGTCAGTTTCAGTTGACCACTACACATAATTGCCTCTGCCTTTATGGGTTACCATGTTATCGAATCTCCATTTTTGCTAGAGTTATTCGGCACATTTTTGGTTATCATCTTATGGGTGCGCTTATATGCCTTTTAGAAAAAGACCTATTCTTTTAAATTTAATTCCTTCTCCAGAATAAATACAGCAAACTGACCAGCCATAATGCCAACCAGCATCGGCCTACCCATAAGCCCTAAAATAATACCTGCGATAGAAAGTAAAAAGCCGGAAGCTACAAGTCCTTCCCCTACTTTATCAAACAAAAAAGAAGCTGCTAAAAGTAAAAATAATAATCCAATCATTATCTTTTGCAGTACTCCCATAAAACCAACCCGTATCCATCCACTATCTCTTTTTATTGGAGAAAGTTGTAAAAGATTACTCCCTAGTTCTGGTTTGCAATAGTATTTGGAGCCAATTCTATTACCTAAACCTTTTTTTACTGTTTTTATAAATGCTGGTTTTTTTTAATTGCCATCACTTCGTATAGCCTCATACCCAAAACGTATAACAATGAAAAGGCAACACAAAAACTAAATTCTGAACCAAAAAAAGCTTGACGTAGAGTTAAGCTAGAGGTAATATTTTTTTACACATGTAAAGAAATGGAGGAACTTGTGCAACCTAAAAAAACTATAACTACTGCTCTCATCGCCGCCTTCGGCTTTGTCACTGCGCAAAGCGCATACGCAGAAGACATCACCATCGCCACAGTTAATAACGCTGACATGATCACCATGCAAGAGCTTGCCCCTGAATGGGAAAAGGCAACGGGCAACAAGATTGAATGGGTTGTTTTAGAAGAGAATATACTTCGTCAACGGACAACAACAGATATCGCTACGGGCAGTGGTTCTTTCGATATTATGTTTATCGGTGCATATGAAACGCCAATTTGGGGCGCTAAAGGTTGGTTAACGCCTCTAGATGATTTCGCTGACGACAAAGATTATGATTTGGAAGACGTTTTTCCGTTAGTCAGAAATGGGCTTTCTGCAAATGGCAGTCTTTATGCTCTACCGCTCTATTCTGAAACATCATTCACTTTCTACCGAACTGATTTGTTCGAGAAAGCAGGTATTGAAGTACCAACTGAGCAAATCACATACACCGAATTTGCTGAAATGGCGGCTAAGCTGCATGACCCAGAAAACGGTGTTTACGGCACATGCCAGCGTGGTAAAGCCGGTTGGGGTGAAAATATGGCTTTTGTTGGCACTGTCGCCAACGCTTTTGGCGCCAAATGGTTTGATATGGACTGGAAGCCACAGCTCGACTCACCAGAGTGGAACGCTGCGATTACCTATTATGTTGATCTGATGAAAAAATCAGGCCCTCCGGGTTCTTCCGCGAATGGTCACAATGAAAACCGTGCACTGTTCAAAGATGGCAAGTGTGCGACCTGGGTTGATGCAACATCGGCAGCTGGTGATGTTCGTAACCCTGAAACTTCAAGCGTTGCTGACAAGACCGAGTTTTTCAAAGCACCTAAGCAGGTTACTGACAAAGGTACTGGTTGGTTCTGGTCATGGGCGCTTGCTATCCCAAAGAGTTCTCAAAAAGTTGATACAGCTAAGGACTTCCTGAAGTGGGCAACGTCTAAAGAGTACTTTGCAAAAGTAGGTGAAGCGAAGGGCTGGGTTGCTGTGCCAAGTGGTACACGTAAGTCAGTTGAAGAAGATGCACGTCGTCTGGAAGCAGCTCCTTTCGCGAAGACTGTTGTGGACGCAATCCTATCAGTAGATCCGGCAGACTCAACGCGTGACGAAACACCATATACAGGTGTTCAGTTTGTTGCGATCCCTGAGTTCCAAGGTATCGGTAACTATGTCGGTCAACAGGTTGCAGCAGCTTTAGCTGGAACTAGTAGCGTTGAAGACGCTCTTGAGAAGTCTCAGGCTTTCGCCACGCGCACAATGGAAAAAGCGGGTTACATCAAGTAATCGCTTTTCTCTAGAAAGTCTCGGTCAGCCCATCCGGGCTGGCCGATCTGGTCTGCTGGAACTAGACTTAACCTTCTTTATTATTTTCTTCACGATCCGTCAAAGGTAATCTGATCATGGCGACTCAGCACTCTAGGGCTTCTGCCCGACTAATGATATCACCTTCCGTGTTATTACTTTTGGGCTGGATGCTCATCCCATTATGCATGACGGTCTATTTTTCTTTTCTGCGATACGATTTATTATCACCAGGAACTGAAGTGTTCACAGGGTGGGATAATTATTACTATTTTCTAACCGACCCCAGTTTTAATGACGCCGTTATTAACACCCTATCGTTGCTTGTGGGTGTACTTTTAGTGACTGTCATTGGTGGGATCGGCTTCGCACTATTGTTAAATTTACCTGCTTGGGGGCAAGGGATTGTTCGCGTTCTGGTTATCGCACCTTTTTTCGTGATGCCAACCGTTTCCGGACTGCTCTGGAAAAATATGTTCATGAATCCGGTCAATGGTGTATTTGCCCACATAACACTCGCATTTGGAGGGCAGCCATTCGACTTTCTCGGTCAGGCGCCGTGGGAATCAATTATCTTGATGGTTAGCTGGCAGTGGTTGCCATTTGCAACGCTGATCTTACTAACCGCGCTACAGTCATTAGATCAGGAGCAACTAGAAGCCGCTGAAATGGACGGTGCCAGCTGGTTGAATCGCTTCTGGCATATTATTCTGCCACATCTTTCGCGTGCTATTACCGTTGTTATATTGATTCAAACCATATTCCTGTTGTCGATATTTGCCGAAATTTTGGTTACCACCAATGGTGGTCCTGGTACGGCGAGTACGAACTTAACGTATCTTATTTATGTTCAGTCTCTCCTGCAGTACGACGTAGGGGTTGGATCCGCCGGTGGCGTTATCGCCATTATTCTTGCCAATATCGTAGCGATCTTCCTAATGCGGATGGTCGGTAAGAACCTAGATAAATAAGCGAGGATTAATCTATGGCACGTTCGATAACAACAAAACAAAAAGCAATCAACACCGCCGTCATATGGGTGTTGGGGTTGGTGATGTTTTTCCCGATTTTTTGGCTCATCATTCTGTCATTTAAAACAGAATCTGATGCGATCATGGCACCTATGGAGGTGCTGATGTCAGGCTGGACGATGGAGAGTTATGACGCCGTTAATCGACGCTCTGACTACTTTAAGTTTTTCAGTAACTCAGTGATTATTGCTTTGGGTTCGACCTTTCTCGGATTGCTGATTGCTGTTCCGGCAGCATGGGCGATGGCATTTGTTCCAGGAAAACGCACAAAGGATATCTTGTTGTGGATGCTCTCTACCAAGATGTTGCCTCCGGTGGGTGTATTGATACCAATCTATTTGCTCTTCAGGGACACCGGTTTACTGGATACGCGTATTGGATTGGTATTCGTACTCATGATGATAAATCTGCCGATTATTGTTTGGATGCTGTACACCTACTTTAAAGAAATACCGGTTGATATTTTAGAAGCAGCACGCATGGATGGCGCATCATTGGGTAAAGAGGTGCTGTATGTACTTACCCCGATGGCGCTTCCGGGACTTGCTTCAACAATGTTGTTAAATATTATTCTGGCCTGGAATGAAGCTTTCTGGACGCTCAATCTGACGTCGGCAAAGGCGGCACCGTTGACTGCATTTATTGCCAGTTACTCCAGCCCTGAGGGTTTGTTTTACGCAAAGCTCAGCGCAGCCAGTGTCATGGCGATTGCACCCATCCTCATTATGGGGTGGTTTAGTCAAAAACAATTAGTTCGCGGACTCACCTTCGGCGCAGTGAAATAAGGAAACGTAATGGGACAGATAACAATTAAACAAGTGAGCAAGTCATTTGGTGATGTTGAGGTTATTCCACCACTGGACTTAGCCATTGAAGAAGGCGAGTTTGTGGTCTTTGTTGGCCCTTCTGGTTGTGGTAAATCGACGCTATTGCGCTTGATTGCTGGCTTAGAAGATGTGAGTTCCGGCCATATTGAGATTGATGGTCAGCCTGCTACCGATTTGCCTCCGGCAAAGCGTGGTTTGGCGATGGTATTCCAGTCCTATGCACTATATCCGCATATGTCGGTACGTAAAAATATTGCCTTTCCGTTGAAAATGGCTGGAATGGACAAAACCGAGCAGAACAGACGCATTGATGAGGCGGCTCGTGTACTTAATTTGGCGGATTATATTGACCGCCGACCAGGACAGTTATCTGGAGGCCAGCGTCAGCGCGTTGCGATTGGTCGGGCAATTGTGCGTGAGCCTTCTGCTTTTCTTTTCGATGAGCCTTTGTCCAACTTAGATGCTGCTTTGCGGGTCGGGATGCGCTTAGAAATTACCGAGCTACATAAACGATTGAAATCCACTATGATTTATGTGACCCATGATCAAGTTGAAGCGATGACCATGGCCGATAAAATCGTCGTGCTGCGTGCTGGCAATATTGAACAGATTGGCAGCCCTCTGGAGCTTTACCGTAACCCGCGCAATGCGTTTGTTGCCGGTTTTATCGGCTCACCGAAGATGAACCTGATCGAGGGTGATAAAGCAACAGCATTCGATGCATCGACCATTGGTATCCGACCCGAACATATTTCGGTATCAACAGACTCTGGCGATTGGGAGGGTACCGTCGGTGTTTCAGAACATTTAGGCTCTGATACATTCCTACGAGTGAGCTGTGAAGGACTGGATGAGCCGGTCACTGTAAGAGTGAGTGGTGACATCGAGTTGAACTATGGCGATAAGGTGTTCTTATCGCCTGATAGCAGTAATATCCACCGATTTGATACACAGGGATTGCGGATAGCATGAAACGTTTAGATGGAAAATGCGCTTTAATTACTGGTGCAGCACAGGGCATTGGTTTGGCGTTTGCTAAAAGATATATAGCTGAAGGCGGACGTGTCGCCATTGCGGATATCAATATTGAACTCGCTCGGAAAGTTGTGGCTGAACTGGGCGATGCGGCAGTTGCGATTGAGATGGATGTCTCAAATCAGGACAGTATCGAGCAGGCCGTCGACGAGACGATACAACAGCTGGGGAAAATCGATATTCTCATCAATAATGCCGCTATTTTTAGCGCCAACCCGATTGTTGAAATCACCCGCGAGCAGTATCAAAGCGCGTTCAACATTAATTTTGCAGGAACATTATTTACCTTGCAGGCAGTCGCTAAGCACATGATTGAACGTGGGCAGGGTGGTAAAATTATTAATATGGCATCACAGGCTGGTCGGCGTGGTGAGTCGCTGGTAGCGGTATATTGCGCAACTAAGGCAGCTATTATTTCTCTCACACAATCTGCTGGCATGAACTTGATTCAACACGGTATCAATGTTAATGCTATTTCACCGGGTGTGGTCGATGGCGAACATTGGGTGGGTGTCGATGCGTTCTTTGCTAAACATGAAAATAAGGCCATAGGCCAGAAAAAGAAAGAGGTGGGCGAAAGCGTTCCCTTTGGCCGTATGGGGACAGCAGAAGATCTCACCGGCATTGCAGTGTTCCTTGCCTCCGATGATGCCGAATACGTTGTAGCGCAGACGTACAATGTTGACGGCGGCCAGTGGATGAGCTGATGTCAACATTACCCTTATCAGAAAAAACATTATCACAGCTGCCTGATTCAATAGCTGTACCGACGTACGATCGACAGGCGCTTAGCGCTGGTATTGTCCATATTGGTGTCGGTAACTTTCACCGCGCACACCAGGCTTATTATCTGGATCGGTTGTTTGTTCAAGGTGATGACCTCGACTGGGCAATTATAGGCGCTGGTGTTAAGCCTTATGATGGCCAGATGCGTGAACGTTTAGCACAGCAAGATTGGCTTACCACTTTGGTAGAATTAGATCCTGATCGGTTATCAGCGCAGATCATTGGCTCGATGATTGATTACCTACCAATAGAGGCTAATGGCCTAATCACGGCTTTAGCTGATCCGCAGATTCGTATTGTGTCGCTAACAGTGACTGAAGGTGGCTATTATGTCGATGCTAAAACCGGTGGCTTTGATCATCAGCACGCGGATATTCAGGCGGATGTGAATAACCCAGATAAGCCACAAACCGTATTTGGTCTCCTCCTAGCAGCGCTTATGGCCCGTAGGGCTGTGGGCGTTGCACCTTTCACTATTATGTCTTGTGATAACCTGCCTGAGAATGGTCATATTACCCAGCAGGCAGTATTGGGTTTGGCGCAGATGATTGATCCTGAGTTATCGACATGGGTAGCAGAGCAGGTTGCCTTTCCTAATGGCATGGTCGATTGCATTGTGCCTGCGACGACGACAAGTGAAATCAAGCTGGTTGAAGATGAGTTTGGAGTTCATGATCAGGCTCCTGTGACCTGTGAGCCGTTCCATCAATGGGTTTTGGAAGATAATTTCCCTGCGGGCAGACCTGCACTGGAAAAAGTCGGGGTACAGTTTGTGGAAGATGTGCGGCCTTACGAACTCATGAAGTTGCGGATTCTGAACGGTGGGCACGCGATAATTGCTTATGCAGCGGCTCTGCTAGACATCACTTATGCTCATGAAGCGATGCAACATCCTTTAATCAGCGCTTTTATGGAAAAGGTCGAGCGAGAAGAGATCATCCCCATTGTTCCACCAGTACCGGATACATCATTGGAAGATTATCTCAGCCTGATTCAAACGCGATTCGCTAACCCAAGAATGGGAGATCAGATTGAACGACTATGTTTTGATGGCTCTAATCGCCAACCAAAATTTATTATCCCATCGATTACCGATAATCTCGCACAATCGCGAATGCCTACGGGTTTAGTATTAGAAAGCGCCTTGTGGTGCCGTTATTGTCAGGGTATCACTGATAGCGGCCAAACTATCAATGCTAACGACCCAAACTGGGATAGGCTTCATAAATGCGCTCTTCAAGCTAAGCAGAACCCTAACGCCTGGCTTGAAATGGTGGATATTTATGGAGATCTGGGACAGAACTCTGAATTAAAAAGACACTTTGAAACACTTCTAAATCATCTAAGTAATAGCGGCATTGCAGCCACATTGCAGGCCTATTTAGACAAGCAGCTATAACAGCAGGAATTTAACTATGGAATCCATATTATATGAGGCGCTAGGTGAGCTGAGCATTCAGCAGATCGAACGCCCAACATTACAAGCCAGTGAAGTGCTAGTACAGACTAAAGCCAGCGGTGTGTGCCATACCGATATTGACGTGCTGTATGGGCGCTATGGAAACTCAACGTTTCCTTTGGTTCCTGGTCATGAATATGCCGGTGTGATTACTGAAGTCGGTAGCGATGTTAATAATCTAAGTGTTGGTGATCGAGTAGTCGTTGACCCGAACTTTAGCTGTGGACACTGTCAGGCTTGCGAAAAAGGCTTGAGTAATCTGTGTGAAACCCTTGGCGCTTATGGAGTCACCCGTCACGGTGGTTTTGCAGAATTTAGTGCGGTAGCAGCTGAAAATGTTATTCCTATTGGAGATATGGACTTCAGCCTAGCGGCTCTAGCTGAACCAATGGGCTGTGTTCTAAATGGTGTAGGTGCGATTGGTACAGAGGGTGTTAAAACCGCCATGATTTTTGGGGCTGGACCGATAGGTCTATTGATGGCTATTGCTTTAAAGACCAAAGGGATTGATGATATTGCCTTGGTTGATTTGGATCCAAGCCGTCTAGAACGTATAGAGTCGATAGGATTCACGCCGATTGCAGGTGGTTCAAATGAGCTAGAGAAACGTCGTCAAAGAGTTGACCTAGTGGTGGATGCAACAGGTGTCGCAGCAGTGGCTGAGTCCCTGATTAACTACGCAGCGAATGGCGGCAAAGTATTGTTTTTTGGTGTTTGTTCTCCGGACGTTAAAATATCTATTTCGCCGTTTGAAGTATTTCGTCGTCAAATCACTCTGGCTGGGGCGCATTCATTAAACCACAATCTGCCGGAAGCTCTGTCCGCGATCCGTAGCTTTGGCGAAGACATCAAACAAGTTATTTCACATCAAGTGCCATTGGTCGAAATTCCCGTTTTCCTTGGAAAAAACAAACCCGAGAAAAGCCTGAAAGTTCAGGCAATATGGTAAACTTATAACCTAATGAGTAAGTCAACCAGTCCAATTCGTACTATGCAGGAATTCTCCGAGTATGTCGGGGTATCTAGACCGACGGTATCTCGATTTTTTAATGATCCTGCTTCGGTCAAAAAAAACACAAGAGTGAAGCTAGAAGAAGCGGCTACGGCCGTAAATTTTCGACCCAATATGCTGGCGGTTAATTTTAAGAAGAAGAAAACAAACCTTATTGGCGTGATTATTCCTGACGCCATTGACCCTTTTTATGCCTCATTAACCCAGAAAGTCAGAGATATTGCTAATGAATCTGGGTTGATTACGATGGTTTTTAGCTCAGATGGTGACGCTTCGTTGCAAAGCCGTGCGATTTCGACGGTGATGGGTATGCAGGTCGCGGGAGTGGTTTTTGTGCCGACCGGCACAAAAGTTAATGAGCAGGAAATCACCCAGCTGATCAACACAACACCAACGGTGTTTGTGGATGCTCATACCGAACTGGCTAAGCACTTTGTGGGCACCGACAATGTACAGTCAGTCACTCTGATGGTTGAATACCTGGCACGTTCAGGCAGTCCACCCTGCTATTTTCCCATGCCGCCGGTTAATAGCAATGCGATTCTGCGTGAGAATACCTATCGTGCAGTAATGCAAAAACTGGGCTATGAACCACAAATAGTATCGGTTTCCCCAAGCTTGGATTGGGGATTTGAAGCCTGGGCTTATCAACAAACTGAAAAAATATTACAGTCCGGCGATTTTCCTTCAGACACCATCCTCTGCGCCAATGATCGCATTGCCTATGGGGTGATGGCTGCCTGCCATGCGGCTGACTTAACAATAGGCCGGGGGGAAGGTGCTGATTTGCGTATTGCCGGGCATGACGATCACCCTCTTGCCTGCTACACCAATCCACCATTAACAACAGTGCGCCAGGATGCAGTGGGGATTGCTTCAAAAGCGACAGAAATTCTGATGCAAATGATGAAATCCGCAACACCTCAGGTCTCTGAAAAAATATTACTAGATAGCACACTACAACTTAGATTGTCAGCATAATTATTTGTACCTATTATTAGGAAGTTATCCCAATTGAATAAATATTTAAATCCTTTATCTGCCCATACCTTGGGTCCTACTATAACTATTGGAGAAATTCTGGTTGAAATTATGGCAAC
>CAKMZF010000049.1 GCA_929200405.1 uncultured Gammaproteobacteria bacterium
ATAAAAATAACAGCTAATATTATGTGTTTGGTTGTCATCCCAGCGGATACTGTCGCATCTGACAACCAATCCGAGAACCTTTTCTCTAACAGTGTATTTGCGATCACCGCTTGTATTAGTTTGAATAGCAGGAGTGACGCAACCCCTAGCAATGCTATCTGCGTGCCACTGCTCTCTAGTTGCTGTGCCTCTAAACGAATACCACCAATAGAATCCTCCAGCGACTTTACCGCACGTCGATATACATCGATTTTATCAGTGTTATTTTCTATTGCTGAAGCCAGTTGTTGATGCCTAAGTTCTAGGGTAGATTCTATCTTAGCGATCCGCGCCCAAGCATCAACTGCAAGGTCTCCGAATAGCCCTCTTATAATCTGCACATAGGAAAAGACTTCCAATATCAAAAAGCTAAGCCCCCAGCTCCACATGCTTCTAGCACAAAACCAGATTGGTCCTAGCACACCTGCCCAGAGATTAAATGTCCAACTAAAATTGGCGTTATTACCTATTTTTTTGAATTGCGATTGATAATATTCTGGATTGGTTTTTACAAACTCCGGGATATGTTTTTCTCTATCTCTCGCAAAGTCTTCTTCGCTTTGCAATAGCTCATCATGTGCAGTTTGGTCGTTAGTACTCATGCGGTTTCTGCTCCTTCAATCACTGTTTGCAGTATATCGGCACGGGTTATTACCCCAATCTGTTGTCCCTCTTCTTCAACGATGGTGGGGGTTTCGCTATCTATCGCCAGCTCGATCAACTGCTTTAGCGAGGCATTTTTATCGATTCGAGGGGCATTGTCGCCAATAGTCGCTCCACCTGAATGCACATATGCATCCATGTCTTTCATTATAGTATGCGCCTTAACTATCTTAAGCCTTGAAATGCCTGCCACAAAGTCAGCTACATAGTCATCAACAGGGTTCATCACGATATCTTCAGCAGTGCCCAGTTGAACCAAGCGCCCATCTCGCATAATGGCAATTCGATCACCAATCCTTACCGCTTCGTCTAAGTCATGGGTAATGAAAATAGTGGTTTTTTTCATTTTAGCCGCCAGCTTTATGAACTCATCTTGCAACTGTCGCCGTATCAATGGATCTAATGCACTAAATGGTTCATCCATCAACAACACTTCTGGATTTGCGGCTAGTGCTCTCGCCAGCCCAACGCGTTGTTGCATACCGCCTGAGAGTTCATGGGCAAACTTATTACCCCATGCTTCCAGCTCAACTGTTTTGAGCATATGCGCCGCTCGGCGCAGTCGCTCATTTTTATTCATTTTGCGAATTTCCAACGGCATGGCAACATTGTCTATCACTGAGCGATGTGGCAGCAAACCAAAGTTTTGAAAAACCATGCTAATGTGTTGGTTGCGAAATTGCTGCAACTGCTCGTTTCTTAAAGACATCACGTCTGTGCCATTGACTATTATTTTGCCAGCGGTTGGCTCTAGCAGACGGTTAAAGTGCCTAACTAAAGTTGATTTTCCGCTACCAGACAAGCCCATAATGCAAAAAATTTCACCTTTGCGGACAGAAAAGCTGACATCTGCAACGCCAACAACGGCTTGGTATTGCTCAAGCACTTCGGCTTTACTGAGCTGTTTTTCGGCAATGGCTTTAAAGGCCTCACTAGCCCTGTCTCCGAATATTTTCCAAATATTTGAGACTTCTAAAGATATTTCATCAGCATTGATTGGGGGTGACTGCATCACTTAAGACCTTACATTATCGTTATGGATTCGCCCAGTATTAAGGCACTAGCTATCTTCAAAAGAAATATTGTGAGCGAGAATCTTAGGTTGTTATTTCAAAATTAAATTAACACTTAACTCTTTCAACTGATCTGAACACTCGTCAAAAAGAATAAAAAAGTTAAGCGCTCTGCTATTCCAGCAACATAATTCGCTGGAATAGCATGACAGACAAATTACAGACCTAACCAGCCATCAACTCTGTCTGTATTTTCTGCAATCCACTCTTTAGCGACTTCACCAGGTTCACGGCCTTTACCCGAGATCTGATAAGCAAAACCACTAACATCATCTGCAGTGAGTGAGAAGCGCTCAAAGAACTCTGCTATAGCAGGCGAGCGGTCGTGTAATGACTTAGACCAAGCGATCTGAACATTCTTTAGCGCATCTTTGGTCGCAACTTTAGACTTCTCGTACCACTCCGGATCATCCGATGGCTGAATCATCTGATACTTCGCCTCATCAAAAGTCGGCTCCGAAAGCATAGATACGTCAAACATGTACCAAACCGCGTGAGGCTTGTAGCAGTAAAACGCATAGCCTTCATTTTTAGCGATTGCATCTTTAATACGCGCTGTCTTCACACTTTCTTCTGCTCTAATCGGGTCTATAAATGGCAGTAAGTCATAGTCTCGGACTTTAACTTCATTGACATTTGCTGATGCCCAGCCGGGTGCACCGATCCACATCTCACCCTTACCATTACCATCACTATCCATTTTCGCTGCAACATCTGGGCGGCCGAGATCAGCGATATCAGAGATACTATTTGCTTCACCAAACTTGGTTGGTACGCAGAAACCTTGGTTACCTTCGTAAGAATTTTTGCTCAAGACGACTGTACCTGCTTCATCAACATATTTCTTGGTGAAACTTTCTTGGTTCGGTAGCCAAACATCTGGGTGCACATCAATATCGCCTTTACCCTGATCCATACCTTGGAAGATAGTCGCATTATTACCCGGCACAAGTTCTGCTTCACCGCCAATGCGGTCATTGACTACTGCCTGCAGCAAATGCGCAATTGCCTGCGCACCAGTCCAAGAAGGAACGCCGATATTCACTGTTTCACTAGCGGTGGCACTGAATGATGTCACACTGATGGCCGTCGCCAGAGACAGTTTAAGCATGTATTTTTTCATTGATTTCTCCTCAGATTATCATTGTAGATGTTATTTTAGGAACTAATTACTCAAATAGCTCCTGAATTGTCACACTACACTTGTTTTTTAGGTTTTAGAAGTTCTAATTTGGACTACAACTATTCTGAAATGGTATAGTTGTTTATGGACATTAAATTACTAGAAGATTTCGTCTGTTTGGCTAGGTTTGAAAACTTCACTAAAGCCGCAGTTGAACGCAATATCACTCAATCCGCATTAAGCCGTCGCTTAAAACTGTTGGAAAGCTGGGTCGGCGCTACGTTAGTACAAAGAGACAGTAAAAACTTCAGCCTAACTGCTGAGGGGCGAATTTTTATTGCCGATGCCGAAATTATACTTCGCCGGCTAAATAATTCCCGAGACGTTATCCGCAACTTGGTGGACAACCATCAGGAGCTGAAAATAACCATCGCAGCTCAGAACTCGATAGCGCAAACTCTGCTTTTGTCTTGGATAAAGCGCATTGAAACCCAGTTTGAGAGCATTTACATCCGCCTATTTTCAGAAAAACTTGCTGACTGCATAGAGCTTTTTAAGCGGGGCGAAGCCGATTACTTGTTTTGCTATACCCACGAGGCACTGAGCTTGCCATTAGAGACAGGGAAATTTCCTAGCACTATTATTGGCAAAGAATTCATAGTCCCTGTAAGCATTCCAGATAAAACTGGAAAGCCTAAGTTTTGCTTACCCGGCACTGCCAATAAAGCTGTACCCTATGCCGCTTATACTTTTGACTCTCTATTTGGCAGAGCCGTTGATCGACTAATCCAAAGCAAAGCACGGAACTGTTATCTGCAAAAAAAGTATGAAAGTGTGTATTCTCATAACTTAAAATCTATCGTCAAAGAAGGTATGGGGCTTGCTTGGTTGCCAGAGTCGGCAATTCAGGACGACCTTGAAGCAAACAGTTTATGCCGTGCAGGAAGTCGAAAATGGAACATTGAGTTTCAGGTGCGGTTGTTTACGCACGATACCGAGACCTCAGGAATAGAGCAATCCATCATTGAAATATCACAACAAATGGCAAAAGAGATTTTACCGTGATCCTATATCTCCCTACTTTCTAAGCAATGGGCAATCTGTCGCGCCATTGGTAAAATCGTAAGCTTGGCGCTAAAAACCAAGGATTACCATAATACAGCGGCCGAGTGGGAAATGCCAGATTATCTAGTGCCGTTGCCCCCTCTGCTAAACCAGCGGCTTGTTGGCCTACTCGCATACCAAAATAACTAGACAACCCAACACCTGAACCACAATACCCCATTGCATAATGCAGCCCATTATCTTCCCCAATATGTGGCATATGGTCAAAACTATAGGCGATAAAGCCCTCCCATGAATGCGTTACCGGATGCGTCATCATGGAAGGAAATATTTTTCCCAGTTCTTTTTGTAGGAGTGGCGTACATTTCTCTGGGTCGGTTTCTGTCAGTGACACTCTACCACCAAAGATAATTCGCTTTCCTTCTGGGCATTTTCGGTAATAAAAGATTAATTTCCGACTATCACATATCATTTCTTGAGTCGGTAACAGCTCCGCTAGCCTTTCAGCTGCCATTGGCTCTGTGGCAATGATATAACTGCCAATAGAGATAACTCGCCGCTGATGCCAACTGCTTAACCCTTCTGTATAGCCATTGGTGGCGATAATAACTTTATTCGCTGTTATCTCGCCTAGCGCTGTTTGCACCCGAAAACGCTTCTGGCTAGATAAGTCCCCAGCAACTCCCGTTCGACCAATTTGATTGACTCTACAATGAGCAATTAATCTAGCACCAGCCAGCTGGACTTTTTGCAACAAACCACTGTGGTATTTCGCAGGATTCACCGAGTAAACATGGGGATAAAATAATCCACCGTGATAAAAATCGGTTTGAATATGTTGCCCCTGCTCCGCTTGAGTCACCAGCTCTATTGGGTAGGCCTTACGTCTATCTATTGGCTTAGCCGCCTCATGCTCCATCGCTCGATAAGCAGCGGGATTATGTGCACCAATATAACGACCGGATTTATACCAATCACAATCTAACTGCTCAGAAGTAATGAAATCATTCAAATACTGCTGCGAGCGAAAACCCTCTTGTATCAAATCATAGGCTTTCTGTTCACCGTGTTTTTTAGCGAGATAATCAAAATCTGGTTTAATATTATTGCTGACTTGGCCTCCGTTACGAGTACTACATCCTATTCCCAAGTCTTTAGCATCAACAACAACGGTATCCAAACCAGATCTAGCCGTCTGCAATGCGGCCTGCAGTCCTGTATAACCGCTACCAATGATCAGCACCTCACAATGACTTGGCAATAAATTATCATCCAGTTCTTTATCCAACTGCTGATATAACGGGGCATTTTCCCACCAATAAGGGGTCAGTTTCATATTAAGTCTCTCTTGCTACCATTGACACTGCTGCGGCAAATATAGCTGTTGAAGCACCTCGGTAAAGTAGCTTCTGTGCTTTTTTCATTTACACATAAATACATCAAATCTGTAGGAACCAGCCCACGAAGCCAAAATAGCAGTTTTAGATCATTTATTCCAATGTCTTTGCCTATCATACAAACATAGCTAAGCTACAAGCTGTAACTGTAGTGGTTTTCTATGTAAGCACAGAATACTTGTGAAACTAATACTCCATAATAAACAAAAATAGATCGACGAGAAAATTGTTACTAGGAGAGCGTAACGTATCTCATTTCTGTCTGCTAGGCCATTGGTCTATTAGGCATTTTATAACCGCTCAGCTTGAAACCTCAGCACTGTTTTAAGCTTTTCTGGCGCAATTTTTCTCACATCTGAAAGATACACCTCACGATGCACTTTTGAAGAGCGAGTAAGCCCTTCTTCTCTTGCAAAGTCTTCCATTTTATTAAAGCTAGCTGGCTCATCGTCATATGAGCCTAGATGCAACATCTGTACACAAAGACCTTCATATATACGTTCAAATTTCATCTCTTCTAATAATGGATTTTTCTTCTTTTCTTTGGCTACTTCTAGCATCTCCCTAAAAAAACAATCATCAACAAAGTCAGGTTGCCGTATCATCAACTTATAGACTAAATCGTCTTTATTGATAGTCCCATTAAAATTCGCTTTTGCCTCATCATTAATGTCCCAAACGCCTTCTAATGGATACACCGTGAAATCAAAATATCCTACTGGAACTGTATCCATTTTCTTAGGCATCATTTTTATCGTGTATGCCAATGAATACAGCGCACCAATATTTTCTATGAAACGACGGCCTACAGGACTACCCTCGCCTTCGATTGATATAAATGTAAACTCTGGTATGTCTATTATTTCTGGCTTATTTTTAGGGAAATAGATCGCTTTCTCTTTCTTTCTCCATTCATATTTAGCTTGCATAAATTTCCTTTCCCGTGCTCTTAAGACCTAAAGCACACCCAAAATGCGAACGGCAGATGTATTGGCCATGTTATTCTGCTTGATAATTACTGATTTCAATCACCCAATAATTAATGTGCCATTGTCTTGCCAACTTGCCAATTAGCTCTTCGCTCTGTGCTGAGACAGCAACGCCTTTGCTTTGGATCTTACCAAGTTCACTATCTTTACACTAACTCTGTTTTCTTCCCAAGCCAATATAGCTAATGATTAATTAAGATTTACCTAACCAACCAAACCTCTGTATAGGCTTGATAAAAGCGATAATCATGCCTGTAAAAACCATCACAATACCGAGATATTCATAAAAATCGGACTGATAGCCTAGGAGTAGACCTGCGACTATTGGCACCACCACCGGTGGCAAGGCGCTAAACAGCGTGCCTAGATGAGGCCCCAAGATGGTGACTGTTTTGCCATAAAATAATATTGCTAACATTCCGACTATCGCTCCTTGGTAGGTTAGTTGCAATAGCAACATTGCCATATCCGTTGTAGGCAAAGCTCTGGTAAACAGGTACCACAATAAATAAGGCGATGAACATAGCGCTATGTAGATAGCAGCTTGCTCAGGTTTAATCTGCCAATGCCTTAAATAGATTGCGTACAACGCCCAGAGTGTCGCACCGATTAAAAAACAGATATCTCCAATAAAATATTGCCATGATATAGATGTACCCATCCAGATACTGCCAATACCCACGGTAATAAGTAGCAATGCCGACCAATGGTCTGTGCTGATACTTTGCCCAAGTATGAGTTTACTCAGAAATGCTGCTAGTACTGGTGATAGTCCTAACGAGATGGCTGCGCTATGGGTGATAGGTGCAAATTGCAAACCCGCTATATTGATCAAACTATAGGGCAGACCGACAAAGCATGTTAGGGCAAGCATTTTCCGCCACTCCACTGGTACTGGCTGTTGTTCTAACTCGCCAACCACTGCTTGCCTGCGCTGTTGCCAGTTGCGAGCTAACAACCAAATGATAGCAATTAACAGACTGCCACCGATTCGCGCTGCGGTTAAGTCAATGCTTGTCCAGCCTTCTCGGATAGCAAGTACTGAGACCGAGGAATGCATACCCCATATCAATGCGCTCAATAAACCGAGCATCACTGCAAACCATGCCATAATATTTCTCTTACGTTATTGGCTTACTTTCTCTCAAATTGCCGAGGCATTAACCCTGATTGAAACCAACTTAGAAAGCTATAGATACTGTAAACCGGAACTCCTAAGCTCTGCTGCAATGATGTGGCATAAGGCACCATATTTGTACACTCCAGCACGATGGCAGCCACTTCTGGATTTTGTTTTACTAATGCTTTCCCTGCCGTCAGCATATCTCGCTCACATTGCTTTATATCTAGCTCAGTGGCGTCATTCAAAATTGCTGGGCCAAACTCAAGACTCTGCTCCATGCCTACTATCGGGCTGTTTGTTGGTGCATTGGCTGCTCGCAAATGCTCAGGCGTTAGCGCTGCGGCAGATATGGTGATAATCCCAACTTTCTTATCTGGTGCTAAGGTAGCTTGGACTGTCGCCACTTGCATCAATGAGGAGCTAGCAACAGGCACAGTTAATCGACGCGCCAATTCACACTGATGCAACGCAAGAAAGCCACAGGTTGTGGCTATGCCATCAACACCTCCTGCTATCAACTCTTGCCCTGCGGCAACAAATGTATCAATAAGCCCTGCTGCATTTTGTTGAACCACTTTTTGTACTGATGCGCCTTTAACGATTTTGTAGCGCACTGGAAACGGCCAGCTTTGGGGATTGCCTGCATCACCCAGAATACGGGGGAAGTTCGTGTCTAGCATCAAGATCCCTAAACTGGCAACTGATTTCACTGACGTGCTCTTTGGATGCTGATTACTTCGCTCTACGCTGCTAAGCATACTCTGTACCAAAATTTTTCTGATTTGTGCTCATTAAAACTAAACCTCGAATACCACTGTGCATATTTGTGTCTGCACTATCTTCATTCTATAGCTTTTACACAATAGAGCTAGGTTTAAGTATTTGACATCATAAGGCATTAAGAACAATATTGTGATAGAACAAAACCATTTAACTGTCTTAATAAATGATAACACCGCCGAACAACCAACCACCAAAACATACCAACTCTCTAGCAACATCGCCTTCTGTGATCGTTATCGGAGCAGGTATTGTCGGTATTTCAACGGCTATTTGGTTGCAGCGCTATGGTTGCCAAGTTACGATTATTGATAAGCAGGTCACTCAGAATGCAGCAAGCTATGGCAATGCTGGTGTGCTTGCCCAAAGCTCTGTTGTCCCTGTCACCACTCCCGGCCTGCTCTCAAAAGCACCCAAGATGCTCTTTAGCACAAAAGAACCGCTATTTTTAAGATGGTCTTATCTACTCAAGCTTATGCCTTGGCTAAGAAAATATCTCGCACATTGCAATCACAAAGATGTATTGCGAATTTCTAAGGCGCTTTACCCACTGGTTAGCAATAGTCTGCAAAACCATCAGGACCTTGCCAACGGCACAACCGCGGAAAATTTTGTAAAGCCCGATGATTATTTATTTCTTTACCAAAACCGTGCCAGTTTTGAGGCAGATGCCTACGGTTGGAATTTACGGGAAAATTTAGGCTATCAATGGCAGGAGCTAGAAGGTAAAGCTGTCGCTGAATATGACCCCGCTTTATCCGGTGATAATAATTTTTTGGTGAGATTTAACGACCATGGTCGCATTCCACACCCCGGAAAGTATATCCAAGCGCTCACAACTCATGCTGTTAAGGCTGGAGCCAGACTCATCACTGGTATGGTGGATGATTTTGTGATCGAGAACCAACATGTCAAAGGCGTTGTCACCCAAAGCGGTGAGACTGTCAAAGCAGATAAGGTCGCTATTACTTCAGGAGTATGGTCTGGTAAACTCAGTCAAAAACTGGGTCTTAACATTCCACTGGAGTCTGAACGCGGCTATCACCTTGAGCTAATTAACCCCAGTTGCCTGCCGAGATCTCCGGTCATGGTTGCCAGTGGCAAATTTGTAATGACGCCCATGGAGGACAGATTACGGCTAGCAGGCATCGTCGAGTTTGGCGGACTAAAAGCCCCTGCCGCTAGTGCGCCGCATAATTTACTGTTGAATAATATCCGTGCTTTATTACCAGGAATTACTTGGGACTCTGCCGATAAATGGTTAGGGCACAGACCTGCGCCCGTTGACTCAATTCCTTTGATAGGTAGAATCAAGTCATTACAGAACATTTATATTGGCTGTGGGCATCACCATGTCGGGCTGACCGCAGGCCCACGAACAGGGCAGTTGTTGGCACAACAAATCACCCAACAGGCCACAGATATTGATCTGGCTGTTTATAGCCCAGATAGATTCAGCGATTAAAAGTGCAGCAAACTAAGCGCAGAGAAATCATTTGAAATAGTGCTATCACTTTATCAAATCCGAAGGAAAAACCTTCATATCTATAAACTAGGAGAGAGAAATGAAAAAATTTACCCTATTATCACTTGCTTTAATGACAAGTTTTGGAATATCCAGTGCACTAGCGGCTGAGAAGTGGGATATGCCAATGGCTTATTCAGCAACTAACTTTCACTCTGCAACTGGCGTTGAGTTCGCAAAATGTGTCACCACCGGCACCGGCGGCGAGGTAGAGATCACCACTCACCCCTCAGGTTCTTTATTTAAAGGTGCTGATATCAAACGTGCAGTGCAAACTGGCCAAGTCCCTATCGGTGAAAGGCTGCTTTCAGGTCACCAGAATGAAAATCCATTATTTGGCTTTGACTCCGTGCCTTTTTTGGCGACCTCTTTTGAAGACTCAGCCAAGCTCTGGGAAGCCGCAAAAGCACCACTAACCAAACTGTTAGATGAGCAAAATTTAGTACTGCTATATTCTGTACCTTGGCCTCCACAGGGCTTGTACTTCAAAAAAGAAGTCAACTCAGTTGCCGATATGGAAGGGCTAAAATTCCGCTCTTATAACAATGCAACTGCACGCTTAGCGGAGTTAACAGGCATGCGTCCAGTTACTGTCGAGGCTGCAGAAATATCACAGGCCTTTGCCACTGGTGTAGCGGAGTCTATGGTTTCCTCAGGCTCTACCGGGTATGACCGCAAGGTATGGGAAAGCTTAACGCATTTTTATGATGTAAACGCTTGGTTGCCACGCAACTATGTTTTCGCCAATAAAGACAGCTGGTCAGGCATTAGCGATGCGTCTAAAAATGTCATCAGAGGCTGCTCAGAACTAGCTGAGTACGCGGGAAACTGGCGTGCTGTTGAGTACACACAGTTCACCATCAACGGTTTAGCCGCCGGCGGCATGTGGACGGGTGCACCTGGCGACACTTTAAAGTCTGAGTTAAAAGAGATTGGCAAAACCATGTCTGCTGAGTGGTTAGAAGCTGCTGGTGAACAAGGCAAAGCGATTATTGACGCATTTAATGCCAAGTAATCCTTAAGATAAGCACTACTAGCTAGCCGCTAATCTGCACTTAAGCAGGTATATTTCTGCTTAAGTGCCACCACCTCCCGCATTATCTAACGTAGCTTTAGGAGTTTACGCATGCCTACATTTCTGCGCTCTACATTGGATCGCCTATACGCACTCAGCGGTGCAACTGCTGCAACCTTCCTCATCGCCATGTTAATCTTAATCGTTTTGCAAATGCTCGCGCGCTGGACCGGTGAGGTATTTCCCGGAGCACCTGATTACGCTGGCTATTGTATGGCAGCAGCTTCTTTTTTTGGTTTTTCTTATGCATTAAACAGAGGCGCCCATATCCGCGTTAGCATCCTACTCAATTCAGTGGGGGAAAAATCTGCAAAATTCTTAAATCTCTGGTGTTTTGGCATTGCTACTGCATTGGCTTGGTACCTCTGCTTTTATGCCTATAGAATGGTATATTGGTCTTGGAAATTTAATGACATCAGCCAAGGCCAAGATGCCACACCACTTTGGATTCCACAGCTTTCAGTATTAATCGGCGGTATTATTTTTGCCATCGCTTTAACCGATCATCTAGTGCATCTCTTGCTAGTTGGCAAAGATCGCATCGCTTCTGAAAAAGTCGCTGAACGCAATCAGGATAGCTCAGATCAGCATTTACCCAACAGTGAAGCAGGAGATCAATAATGGATCAGCTACACTTAATCAGTCTCTTCTTATTTGTACTATTCTTACTGCTCGGCTCCGGTGTTTGGGTCGGGCTTGCACTCATGGGTGTTGCCTTTATTGGCATGGAGTTATTTACCACAAGACCCGTTGGCGACACTATGCTGACAACCATCTGGTCGGCCTCATCCTCTTGGACTTTAACCGCCTTGCCTCTGTTTATATGGATGGGAGAAATATTATTCAGAACAAGACTCTCTGAGGATATGTTTAAAGGCCTCTCACCTTGGCTTGCAAAATTGCCGGGGGGCTTAATCCACACCAATATTGTCGGCTGTACAGTCTTCGCCGCCGTCTCAGGCTCCTCTGCAGCCACATTAACAACTGTCGGCAAGATGGCGATACCAGAGCTAAGAAAAAGAGAATATCCAGAGCACTTGGTCATTGGCACACTAACAGGTGCTGCAACTTTAGGGCTTATGATACCGCCCTCACTGACGTTGATTGTTTATGGCGTTACCATTAACGAATCCATCTCCAAGCTGTTCATGGCGGGTATTTTACCGGGCATTATCTTAGCCCTAATGTTTATGTGCTATGTCGGCATATATTCAAAAGTCGCCAAGGACTTTTCGCCAATCACAGAGGCGAAAACCACTTTCGCCGAAAAACTCAAAATGTCACGCTTCTTAATCCCAGTGATGCTATTAATCTTAGTGGTCATTGGCTCTATGTACGCTGGCATTGCCACAGCGACAGAGGCAGCCAGCTTCGGAGTAATTGGCTCACTACTACTCGCCACTATGCAAGGCTCCTTAAACTGGCATACCTTTAAAGAGAGCCTAATGGGTGCGACCGCGACCTCTGCAATGATCGCGCTTATCTTAGCTGGCGCTGCCTTTCTGTCATTAGCAATGGGCTTTACTGGCTTGCCCAGAGGCTTAGCAGACTTGATCGCCTCAATGGATTTATCACGCTTTGAGCTATTAATGGCGCTGCTGGTTTTTTATATTATCTTGGGTTGTTTCTTAGACGGCATTTCCTCCGTTGTGCTAACCATGGCCGTGGTGGAGCCAATGATCCGGCAAGCAGGTATTGATGTAATTTGGTTTGGCATCTTTATCGTTGTGGTAGTTGAGATGGCGCAAATCACCCCACCGATTGGATTTAATCTTTTTGTGATGCAGGGCATGACAGGCCATGAAATGAACGTTATTGCCAAAGCAGCAATTCCAATGTTTCTAATTATGGTACTAATGGTTTTTGTTCTAATCTGGTTCCCAGATATTGCGACTTTTTTACCTGAAAATATGCGGCAGATAGCCAGCCCTTAAAAGACCATAAAGGCACACTTCTAACGCAAAACAAACCCGCATAGCTCAAGCAGACATTACTGTCTGTGAGCAGTACTTAAAGATTAATATTTTGCGTTATTACTGATCTTTCCAAAGGTTATCCCACCAATTCCCGCCGGATTGATTTCCTGAACCCTCATAAAAAAGCGGGAACTCCATTTTGGCTTTGATATCCTGCATAGACCAACCAGTCAGTTTGGCAAGATTGCTCGCTTGATCGTGGTAGCGCTTTGGCAACAAGTTATTTACATAGTCTGCTGCTGCCTTGCAAGATTTATCCTCATTTTGTGAAGGATCCCATTCATGGCGAATGATATAACGACCCTGAAAGTTCTTTCGGTCTGGGGTGACCTGTAACATCAAATCTTCTGGGAAATTTACCTTGTTATAGCGTACATGAAGCCTAGTCACGAAAACATCGACAGGTCCATTAGACATAGTCCTTGGTTGAGGAACCAGTGGCTGCCCCTCAATTTGCACTCTATTATCTCCTACCCAAAAAACGCCTAACTCTCTTAATTGCTCTTGGCTCAAGGGGTCTGCTGCACAAGGATCACACCAATTCATGTCCCAAGCGTACTCTGTAAACACAGATTTACCCCTTGATTTTCTGACCTGCTCAGCAAACATGGCTTTGTAAAATTCATCAAAACTTCTTTTGACAAAAGTCGGCACTTCTAACTCACTGGGGAGTTTTTCCGTGCGATAGTTGGTCGTCTCTACCCTGCCTTCTCTGGTTAAAGCAAATACGAATAGCTCCTGATCGCCTTTAGCGTTCTCCATGCCCAAGCGGATTGGTAGCATAAAGCGCTTGCTTTCATAGGCAATTTGAATAGGTCTTAAAAAACTTTGACCACTGCTATCAAAGGCATCTAAATTGACTCTAGCGACAAAAAACTTCAAACCTTGTTTGATATAGCTACCCAATGTCTGTTTAGCAGAGCTGCTGACTTGATAACCATTTTGGCTCAGCCAAACCAACAAGCCATCACTCTGTTTCGCAGATAACAGCAGAATATCGTACTCACCTATTTGATACTCCGCTTCTATTGTCACACCTAAATCTGATCTCATTTGCGGGGCTCCCTCCATTAGAGGAGAAAACTGAACATCGCTCAAAACTTTCCCTCTCATCATTTGATGACAAGGATTGTCGTCAAAATACTCCACTAACCTAGGTGCAGTATAGGCATCTAAATGGTCAATAACTGCATTGTTGCCAACATGTATTTGCCCCTCTTCTAACACTGTGGGCACCGGCACCACCATAGCGAAGTCCTTTACATCTCCTTGAAAGTCATTCGCCATAGTCAAAACTGTTCTGTTGCCGTCTCTAACCAGTACCACTTTAGATGCTTCATTAAAAAGATCCGTGTCTGCCTTGGCAACATAAAAACCACAGAAAGCCAGTGCCGACTGCGCTTGCCCAAATATCAATACCGAAGCCAATAGCAATAAAGCTCTAAATTTATATAAGCTAAGTATTTTCATTGTCATTTCTCCTAAGATTAACAGTTGCCTTTATCGTGATGTAAACTGGCCGAACTATCAGCCATCATAGGTACAGTCTGATATAGAGAGGGCTTCCATTGAAACTGACCTTCCTTACTGAACCGATCTGCCAGCCATACCCAAGGGTATGATGCAAAAAGCGCATAGAACAAAGCATTTGGCTCGAAATGCCAAAACTGAAGATAAAAACTTACAGCCCCAACCCATAGCCCAAATAACCAACGATGTTGAGACTGACTCGGTGTCGTTCTGGGATCAGAGATCATAAGTAACGTGAAAATTAGCAAGCTAATATGAGTAAACTGATGCCAGATTAATGGCAAAGGCTCTCCAAGATACCAGCCACGGATAAAAATTAACCCTGCATAGCTGCAAAAGAACCCAACACTGCATTGAAATAATCGCACTCTAGCAAGTACATAGATCCCCATTGCAACCACCAGCAATATTAACCACGGTTCATTACCCCACCTACCAGGGCTAACCCATGCCAAGTTAAGCAGTAGCAAAACTGCAATAGCAAAATTGGTTGGGTTAAAACAATGTTTGCCATTTATGCGAAGTAAAAACTTTGGCACGACAACGAAAACCACCGCGAGTCCCCAAACCCAAAGTTCAGAAGTTCGCAACAAGAGCACTAGAGACAATGCTGAAATCAAGGCACTTTTATAATTCCACGAGCGACAAGTCATATAATCGCAGCCGAATTGCAACAACAATACAGCTGCAATAACGGCTAATGAAAACCACAACGAAATAGTCGTAAAACCTGAGTGAAGGGCATAAACATACAAAACTGAAAGCGTAATAACTTGTCCCAACCGAGGATCTTTAAAAGCAGAACCAATATTTAATAGCCATTCAGTACGAATCATCATACCAATATAACGAAGCATGATGAATTTCTACTTTACAATAATCTCCTTAAACTATATTCACACCACTCTCAAACAGCGCAAAAACTCGCTAACGTCAACAACCAAAACATATCTACAGCAGAAACAACGTGCAGATTAAGATTGCACAGCATTTTTTAGGTTTTTTAAAAACTATTGCACACATAGGAAAATATTTACAACAAAGTGTAAAAAAGAAATTTTACACTCCGTAATTAAAAAAAACGGTGCGTCATAAAGAGAATAAAAATCGGCTTCTGAAAAATTATCAATACAAAAATGATTTCCAATCGCAATGATCGTGTTCCACGAACTAAGAAATATGAACAACGTACTTAAAGCAACTTAAAATAGAAGTGAAAGCAAAAGCATTAATCTTCAAACTTGAATCAATAATAATTCAACGGTAATATTATAAATTATTAATGAAATACTGGTTTATTAACATGTCAGCAATATTTCGATCTGCCAGCGAAAATAGCAAACTTTACAATATAGACGAGTTTGGCGTAAAGAACTACAACCGAGGCTTTATCGCACTCATCTGCTTTGCCTCTCTATTCTTATCAGTACTCATATTTGGCACCATTACCTATTATTCCGAATATGGTATTGACGGATCTACGATTAAGTCACCCGAAGATGCTTACTGGTTAATGATGATGGCAAGCAGCACAATCGGGTTTGGAGATCACTACCCCGTTACCTTACTTGGTCGCCTCATGGTGATATTAATGTTCATTTTTGGCGTTGGTATTATTGGCGGGCTTGGAGCCTTAATCGCCTCAAAACTACTTGGCTTCTCAGACACCAGTATTAAAAACCGAGTCATTAGCTTTCAAAATCTGCAAACACTAGAGCTAGTCTTAACCCTTTCAGGGCAAATAACCGAACTGGAAAAAGCCATAGCCGAGCTAAAAGAAAACAAGTCTGATCAAAAGCCAGAAGAGTAATCCTTTTATTCTTGAGTGTGAATACACTTAAGTGTAGAAATTCAAACTTAATCTGACAGTTATCCGTTTTTCAGTCACCTGCTGCC
>CAKMZF010000050.1 GCA_929200405.1 uncultured Gammaproteobacteria bacterium
AGATGTTTTTTGTTAATCACAAAGGCAGGAACAGCGTTTATGCCATTCTCTAAGCTCCAGCGCTGCTCTGCTCTGACTTGCTCGGCATAGGCGTCACTGTTTAGCATCTTTTCTGCTGCCTCTGCATCTAACCCCAAAGATGTCACCACCGCTAGCAGGTTTTCATTTTGATTCAATGCCAAGTTATCTGTGAAGTGTGCCGTGAATAACGCTAATTTCATCTCGTGCTGCTTACCCTGTTCTTCTGCCCATGCAAGCAATCTGTGCAGATCAAAGCTGTTTATCATCCGCATACCCTCAGCAAAATTAAAGTCGAAGCCGACATCTTTACCGCGCTGAGCCATCATAGCTTTGTTATCTGCACTCTGCTGGGCAGTAATACCGTACTTTTCCATAACATGCGCGGTGACTTCCTGCCCTTCTACGGGCATTTGAGGGTTTAACTCAAACGGCAACCAACGAATCTCTGCTTTTATATCAGGTGCCAGTTCAGCCAATGCTGACTCCAAGCCTTTGTAGCCAATTATGCACCACGGGCACATGACATCTGAAACAATATCTATTTGCATCTTTTTCATTGCTAAGCCTTTTGGGTAATTTTATTGTTTGAGTTTGATCGTTAATGGTAATGACTTGCAGCTTCGCTAGACCGAATAAACCACTTTGGCGCGCTGACTAAATGCCTGTACCATTTGGTTAGCTAGACTGGTAAACACAGGACTGAGTGCTTTTTTGACCAGAAAATTTGAGAATGAGAACTCTAGTTGTAGTGTGACTTTGCAACTCTCTGCACCGCCAGCACTGGCTGGCATTGCTTCAAATGACCATAGGCCTTGTAGCTGGGTAAATGGCCCTTCTACTAAGTCTAGGCTTATTGCTGTAGGGAATGTCAGCTGATTGCGAGTAGTGAACTTCTGCACGATAGGGCCTTTGGCAATGGTTAGCTCACCTGTCACTGCGGTTGACTCGCGTGATAATACTCGCGCCTGCTTGCAGCTTGGCACAAATAGTGGGTATTGCTCGATATCATCAACTAATGCAAACATTTGTGCAGAGGAAAACGGGACGATGGCTGATTTAACAATGCGCTGCAAAACTTCTCCAAGATCAGAAACTATAAGAACAGGATCAATATGATCCTCATAATCTGGGTTATATGATACACTGCGCCTCTTGAACAGGCTACGCATTAAGCGCCTTTCAGGTAGGTATTCTCTCCTTTAGCTATCTCTACCGATTAGAATACCCCATTGTCTTTATTAAACCGTTAACTATATATTACTCAATATTGCTCATGGCCAAGAATTCCAAACCCAAAACTCCTTCGCAGTCCGGCGCGTTAATCGTCAGAAATAAAAAAGCGACCTTTGATTTTTTCGTGGAAGAAAGAATGGAGGCAGGTATTGTCTTAGAAGGCTGGGAAGTCAAAAGCCTAAGGGCTGGCAAGGTCAATGTCACCGATAGCTATGTGTTTATCAAAAACGGAGAGGTCTGGATGACTGGTGTTCGTTTGCAGCCGCTGCAAACAGCTTCTACGCATGTAAAACCGGAACCTGAGCGCTATAAAAAATTACTGCTCAAGAATAAAGAAATCGCCAGATTGATCGGCTTGGTCGAGCAAAAAGGCTATACTCTAATCGTGCTTTCCCTATATTGGAAATTTGGCCGTGCCAAAGCAGAAATTGGCGTTGCCAAAGGCAAGAAAGATCACGACAAGCGCGAGACCGCAAAAACCCGCGATTGGGATATTGAAAAGCGCCGCGTTATGAAACAAAACTACCGATAGTTTAGGTATTTGTATTTATCATTTCACGACATATCTTGCAGCCTTTCCTCAAACCGCTCAGCAAAGTAATCAATAAATGCTCTCACTTTCGGGGCAAGTTGCCGTGAGCTTGGGTATATCGCCCAGATTGCTGTATCTGAGACTAGCTCATAATCACTAAGCACCTGACGCAATGCCCCGCTTTGCAAATGTTCATAAGCAATCCATTTGGAGCAGATGGCAATACCCAGTCCTTGTAAGCAAGCATCTCTTACCGACTCGCCATTATCTGCTCTAAAACGGCCTTGAACTTTTATGGGTTTTTGAATCCTGTTGTCATTATTTGCCGAGAATTGCCAAAGGTCCTGCCCGATTAAAGTCAAGCATTGATGTTCTAATAGCGCCGTGGGCAAGGTAGGCTCACCATAGGTTGCTATATACTCAGGAGTCGCGCAAAGTATTCGATGATCATCCGCCAACTTGCGCGCAACCAAGCTGGAGCTTTTCAATTTGGCGTTGCGTATCGCTATATCAAAGCCACCTTCTACCACATCCACAATGTTATCTGTAAAACGGCAATCCACACTAAGATTAGGATTCGCTTGTAAGAAGCCTTTCATCGCAGGCATAAGATGGATACGTCCAAACGAGGCAGGCGCAGCTATGCGCAACGTACCAGATAGCGTGTTATCGCCTAACCCCAATGAGGCTTGCGCCGCCTCTACACTTGCCAATATATCCTCTGCATGTGGCAGAAAACCTGCTCCATCTTCAGTCAAAGAAATTTTTCTTGTGGTGCGATGCAGCAGACGGATTGCCAAATTGGCCTCTAGCTTATTAATATGACTGCTGGCTACCGCTGGCGATATGCCTAGCTCCTGACCTGCCTGACTAATGTTATGCGTTTTCGCAACGCGTACAAATAGCCGTAAATGTTCTATATCCATCGTTAATTTTCAATATTCTGTTGAAAGTGTTTCTGATTTTAACCTAATTATAAATTAAAAGAAGTCAATTATACTCTCAACCAATTTCAGTCAATCATTAAAAAACCGCTAACAATAACAGCTATGAAAGAGAAGTTTCAAACCATCAATAAAGGCTACAACCAAGTCTTTACCCCAAATAAACTTAGTATAGGTTTGGTAGCCCCTATTGCGCAGTATAGCCATAGCCCTATACCAGACATGACAGGTCAACTCGCGCCTATTCAGCTTGCCGAAAAACTGGGATTCTCCGCGGTATGGCTTCGAGATGTTCCTTTTAATGTGCCTTCATTCGGTGATGCCGGACAAATCTTTGATCCTTTTGTCTACCTTGGCGTACTCGCTGCTTCAACGTCTACCATCGCCTTAGGTGTTTCCAGTATTATTTTACCCCTTCGCCATCCCGCACATGTTGCCAAAGCCGCTGCCAGCGCAGATGTGCTATCCCATGGTCGCTTAATATTAGGTGTGGCTTCAGGGGATAGACCTGATGAATACCCTGCGTTGAATCAATCCTATGCTGATCGAGCGCAACGCTTTAGAGACAGCTTCGCTTATATTCGCCAAAGCGGGAGCGACTACCCTGCTATCAGCAATAGCTATGGCATGACCGATGGCACTATTGACTTGCTGCCTAAGCCAACAGCTCAGAAATTACCATTGCTAGTGACTGGTAGCTGTCAGCAATCTAATGACTGGATAGCGCAAAATAGCGATGGCTGGATGCTATACCCGCGTAATAACGAACAGCAACGCCAAGTTATTGAGAGTTACCGAGAGCGCACAGCCAGCCACGGTCGCTTGGCTCAACCGATAATGCAACCGCTTTATATTGATTTAGTTGAAAAACCCGACCAAGCACCAACACCTATTCACTTAGGAATGCGACTTGGCAGTCAACATCTCTGTGAGTATTTGCAAAGCTTAGAACAGCTAGGCGTTAATCATGTCGCGCTAAATTTGCGTTTTAATCAACTGGATATCGATGATACTTTACACCGTCTCTCAGAAGAGGTGCTGACTACTTTTAACACAGCAGCATAGCTGCCTCATTATTTCATTCAAAACCTAAAAACTAAGCAGGAAAATAATGCAAAAGACCATATTAATTACTGGTGCCACTGACGGCATAGGACTCTTAACCGCTGAAAAACTAGCAACCGCAGGACATCACGTGCTGATTCATGGTCGCAGCCCAGCTAAGATAGAAGCGGTAGAAACTCAGCTAAAGCAGACAAGCGGCAGTCGTATACAAAGCTATTGTGCTGATTTATCTGACTTTCAAGAAATGGAGAACCTAGCTACCGCTATAAGCGCACAGCAGTCACACCTTGATGTCATTATTAACAATGCCGGAATCTATAAAACCGACTCTCCCATTACCAAAGATAATTTAGATATCCGCTTTGTGGTGAATACCATAGCACCATATCTGCTCACCAAAAGGTTATCTCCGCTTATGCAAAGTGAAGGTAGAATTGTCAATTTATCCTCAGCAGCACAAGCACCTGTCGATATAAATGCTCTGATGGGCCGCCAGCCTATCTCCGATCAGTTTAGCGCTTATGCCCAAAGTAAATTAGCGCTTATTATGTGGACTCGCCATCTAGCGCATCTGGCGGCACAAAATACACCGCAGATGATAGCAATCAACCCCGGTTCGCTACTCGCTAGCAAAATGGTCAAGGAAGGTTTTGGCGTGGCTGGTAATGATATAAACATCGGTGCTGATATTTTGATTGAAGCTAGCCTTGGTGATAACTTCGCAGATGTTTCTGGGCAGTATTTTGACAATGACATAGGGGCATTTACCGCACCTCACCCTGATGGCATGGATAACGAGCAATGCAAAGTTGTCGTAGACACGTTAGATAATCTCATTAAAAAATATTAGAAATATATCTAGAGAATTATACTTGCTTAGATAACTTTCAAACGCATCAACATGCTCATTTTCTCACCCGATGCTAAGGCTTTTAAGCCTGCATAATTCGCATCGGGATAATGAAAGCCATTGGCAAGGTGTGTCATTGGCTCAAAGCAAAAGCTGGGTATCTCTGTCTCTGGCACCCCTGACTGCCCCGGCTTAGGCGGCGTGAATAAGTGAAAGTATTCCGCACTTGGTGCGGTTTCTATCGCTAAACCCCAAGCTCTCTCTGGCCATGTAAGTGTCGCTTTGCCATCCCAGCCTTCAAAAGCATTATCAATGCCAGACTCTGGTAATAAATTGGGTTGATTAAAATCAATCTCAGGAGTTACGGGCATTTTCTCATGCGGCAATAGTTTTTGTTCTGTCCAATAATGCCGACTGTTTGCCTGCAATGTCATGCCCTCTGAGCGGTAAAAGAACGGATGAAAGCCCAAACCAAATAACATAGTGCTATCTGCCTTATTGGTCACACTCATCTCTATGATTAATTGATCTAGTTCCAGTAAAAATCGCTGCTCAGCAGTATAGCGATAGTTGCCTATTACGCCGTTAGCAAGGGTTAGCAGTAGCTCGGATTGACTGCGCTTCAAAATATCCCAGTCTTGCTGCCAACCACTGCCATGAATCACCCAATCCGATATTGGATGATTTGGAGTAAATACCTGTTGTTCACCATCATAAATATAGCAGTTATCTGCTATGCGATTGCCAAATGGTACTAATGGATAACTACTGCTCCCCAAAGCGCTATCTCCTACCCCAGCGGTACGATTCGATGCAGAATAATCTCGCATTATCGGCTGCCCTTGATAGCGGCATTGACTGATAAAACCACCCTGTAAACTCACCCCAAGGGTAAAGTCATGTGCTGATAGTGTTATTTCATTGGCAAGTGTCATATATCCTCATCATAGCAGTATAATGACCCTATATTCAGTCTGACTATATTTTTAACAACGTCACCCCAGAAGCCATTAATAGCGAATCACCCACTATCAACTCTGCTCCTGCACTGTCTATCTCATAGTTGTCATCGCTATAATTAATCCACAACTGGTAGCTTCCTAGCTGCCTGACGCGTATACCTTCTGGTAATTCCAACGTCTTTAGCCCCTGCTCTCCGGCTAGTGTTTTAATCAGTTTATTTAGCATGGTCTCATCTGGCCACCCCGTAAGATAGCGAATATTTTGCTGCTCAATAACCGCTGCTGAGCCATCTGCAAGCACCTGAGTAACCGTCGCTTGGCTACCTACTGTAACATATTCCCGCCAGTACTGTAGGCCATATTCATAGTCATATTCAGCATCACAATCTGCCAGTGGCAACACAGTATCCGGTGATAGTGACTCAACTTGCTGAACTTTAACATCTAGCAACGACTCAGAGAGATTAGGGGGCAAACTCTCTGGTATGCTGAAATCTTTGGTTTTTGAGCCAAATCTTGGTCCAAGCACGCAACAAGCCGTGGTCTCGGCAAATATTGCTTGCTGCTCTTCTGTCACGGTAAACAAGCCCGGTGCAAACACCATTTTATAACGGTTATATTGTGCAAGCGTGGCATCGGCTGATATAAAATCAACAGACAATCCAAGTGAGCGGCAAGCCCGATAGACATCAAACACTAAGGCGAAATAATCAAAAGCCTGTCCCTGTGGTTGTATTTCCCACGCCCATGCTGAGGGATAATCAAATACTATTGCCACTGAGCCTGTTTCTCGACTTGTGGCGAAGAAATCAATATCTGTTTGACTAACCTGTTGCAACTCCTTAGCAAACTGCTGAATCTCTGGCAGATAGGGGGATGGTTCAGAGTTTGGCAGCAGCAGCCCTGCATGCATTTGTTCCTGTGCAAATGGTGCCTGCCGCCAGCGGAAATAGCTCACGAACTCAGCTCCATGTGCCACTGCTTCCCAACTCCATAGCCTAACCATGCCGGCTCTTGGGGCGGGGTTATAAGGCGCCCAATTCACAGGGCCTGGTTGCTGCTCCATCACTCCCCAGCGACCATCGCCAACGGCGCGATATAAATCATGGTGCAGTGCCTGAAAGTCAGGGTCGCCAGCACGGTAAAATTTGTCACGAAAAGCACGATCATGGTCAGAGCGATCTTCTAAAAAACCTAGGGGATAGCTATCCCAGCTTGGAATATCAATATCGTTGCCTACATCAAAATGATCAAAACCAAAGATGCGCCCCATAAAATTATGGGTAATATCAGCCTTCTCGGCTCTGGCAGCGGTGGCAAGACGAATAATCTCGGTCTGCTCGCGATTAAAGCTCACGACTTGATCTGATGTAAAGCGCCTAAAGTCCATCCAATGTGCAGGATTAGCCTCGGTTACAGTTTGGTTCGGTAGCTCTATCGCAGCGAAACTTGGGTAAGTCATGGACCAAAACACATTACCCCATGCTTTATTGAGCGCTGTAATATCCGCATACTTATTAGCTAGCCACAGCTGAAAAGCTTTCAACGCGGCATCTGAATAAGACACTGCGGTATCATGGCAGTCATATTCATTATCCGTCTGCCACGCCACCACTGCCGGATGCTCACCATAACGGTTCGCCATCTCCGTGACTATACGTTGGCAGTGCTGACGGTAGACCTCTGATGAGAAACAATAATGCCGCCGTGAGCCAAATTTTTTGACCTGACCATCGATACCCACCGGCAATATCTCGGGGTAAGTATCTATCAACCACTTAGGAGGTGTCGCCGTGGGCGTGCCTAAAATAATAGATAACCCTTCATTGGCTAGCGTTTCTATGCTGTCATCCAACCACTGCCAATCATATTTACCAGCTTCTGGCTCTAGCAATGCCCAAGAGAACTCAGCCAGCCGCACTAGAGTAATGCCAACCTCCCGCATCTGCTCAGCATCACCCTGCCACTTCGCTCTGTCCCAATGCTCGGGATAGTAGCAAACGCCTAAAGTGGCCGCCTTGTTTAGGGCAGAATTATTTTTTTGTGTTGTCATCAGGAAACCCATTTAGTCATTTTGAATATACACGATTGATGCCGTGGTTACAGAATCCACTCATATCGTGATATTGTCGCTAAGATTGTTAAGCACTTATGTTGTTGAGTATAAGCACTGAGAATAAATATTAAAGTCGCTCACCCAGCAGAACTAATGCCGAGTCCGGATGCAATACAGGCAACCGCAGCCCTACTTTCATCAATACATCACCTTCTAACACCAAGCCCTGATCCGTCATTAGCGGATGCTGAAACTCGCGAAAAGCAGCATTGCTGCTGAGATCATAATTTACCACGCGCAAACGGTAGCACTGCTCTGGAATAAGCCCCTGCAATCTCACTGCCGCTGTAGACTCATCTTTGTTCACCGCCAACTGACAGGCAATAACCATAAACGCAGCAGATGTTTCACTAGGCAAATTACCAGTATTGACATACTGGATTATGCTCTGACTATTCTGACTGCTATCAGAAATAGTCAAACCAAAATCAGTTAGCTGATACTGGGTGGACTGATGCAGCCACGCTCTATGCTGTTTATAGAGCTGTACATAATGCGTTGCGACAGTCTGTTCTTGCTCGGTCAACTCCGCTAAGTCCATCTCCAAACCCATATGCGCCATCATAGAAACGATGGCACGAAACTCCATGCTCAGCTGTCTATGGGAGGTATGACAAAGTTTCGGGCCGATATGCGAGCCAATAACTTCCGGTGACAAAAATAGCGCCGCAGTGCTTTGCATTAAACAACGCTCATGAGCATCATTACTATCAGAAAGCCATACCCTAGGCATATACTGTAAGAAATCATAATCAATACGGCCACCGCCAGAGGCACAGCTCTCAAACATCACCTCGGGATGCGCCTCGGTTAAGCGCTGTATCAACCCCAGCAACGCAGCGGTCTGCTGACGCAGCAGCGGATACCCCTCCCGATCAACTCCCAAAGTGATATCACGATTCATATCCCACTTCACATAGCGAATGGGGTGTGCGGAAAGTATGTTATCTACTGACTCAAATAAATATTCAACCACTGCTGGCTGGGTCAAATCCAGCACCTGCTGCTGCCGTCCCATATATTGCTGTCGATTATCGGGTTTTATCAACCACTCCGGATGTCGTCTTGCCAACTCGGAATCTTCATTGACCATTTCCGGCTCAAACCACAATCCGAACTCCATGCCCAGCGAATTAATATGACTAATTAACGGTTGCAGCCCCTGCGGATATTTCTGCGGATGCACCGTCCAGTCGCCAAGACTGGTGGTATCATCATCTCGTTGGCCAAACCAACCATCATCTAACACAAAACGCTCAACACCAATGGCAGCTGCTTTATTTGCCAGCGATTTTAACTTGTCGATATCATGGTCAAAATACACCGCTTCCCAGCAGTTATAATGCACTGGTCGTGGTATTTTGTGAGATACAGGTGGTAGTATATGCTGCCGCAGATAAGCTTGGTATTGCTGAGAAATACCGTTTAAACCCTTGTTGCTAAAGGTAAAATGCAACTGACCGGAGTCTATCTTCTCGCCAGATGACAATATCGCGGACTCATCAATACCAGCTTGCAAGATTCGCTGACCATCCGTTAATTGCTCTACTTGCATTTTATGCACCGCCGAATGCGCGTAGTGCACAGCCTGTACGTTACCTGCTTGCCAACTGGCACTAGGCTCTGGCACTATCACTGCTGGGAAATGATCATGCCCTGTTCTGCCACGGTGAGAACGGCGACTGTGCACTCCACGCTGGAAAGGCACAGACTGTAAACCGAACTCCTGTGTCCATCTGCCAGCAAACTCCAGAAATGATTCAGCTCGATCCGATAGCAACATCGCAGGCGCTGAAAACCAGTCTATTTGGTAAGACTTGTCAGACAAATTCGCCAAGGAACTCTCACAACAAATAACATCTCCCTGAACAGAAAATGTAGCTTGATAACGCAATTGGTAAAGTGCATCAATGGCAGTGAATACTAGAGAATCATCAGCAACAGCAACCTGTTCAAGTACAAACTGAGTAAGCAATGGTTTGCCCTTTTCAGTCGCTAGTATCCCAGCAGCACCAGCATAAGCGCGCCCGTACTCTGGGCAAATCGATGCGCGAATTGGTTGATCTAAAGTGCCAGGCAATACCGAATGATTTAACCCCTGCACCAACTGTTGCAAGCTCTCATCTGTGGTTGCTGCTAAACGCTCACCCCAGTACACCACCGCCGGCATTTGCTCTGCTTGCGGCAATGAAGAAAAAACATGGACTGAGGAAAAAACCAGCGTCTGGCTAGGCGTATCTAGCCGCCAATATTGTTGCTCTACCATAAAACACTCTGACTAGCCTTTGGTGGCACCTAAAGTTAGACCTGCAATAAAATGCTTTTGCATCAAAAAGAACATGATTACCGGAGGCAATGCCGCTACTACCGCACCAGCGGACACCAAATGCCAAGCGGCAACCCACTGACCATTGAGTGAGTTTAGACCAGCGGTCACCGGCATAGTGTCTGAGCCTTGGGTGAGTACTGTTGCCCAAAAATAATCATTCCAGATAAAAGTAAACACCAACACCGCCAGTGCTGCAATAGCTGGGCGCATAAGCGGAATGACGATATGCCAGAAAATCTTAAACTCGGTCACACCCTCTACTCTTGCCGACTCAATCAATTCAAATGGCAGACCCTTGATAAAGTTACGCATGAACAAAGTGCAAAAACCGGTTTGGAAAGCGATATGGAAAATAATCAAACCACGATAAGTATCATAAACGCCCATCTGCAACATCAGATCACGCACAGGCACCATCAATATCTGAAATGGAATAAAGTTACCGGCGACAAACATAAAGAAGATCAGCAGATTTGAGCGAAAATTATAAATCGCCAGCGCATAACCTGTTAGGCAAGACAAGATAATGGTGCCGACAACTGTCGGTATTGTCACCATAAATGAATTCCAGATAAACCCACCGATAGCAGAGTCTATAAACACAGATTTATAGTTATCTAAGAAGTTGAACGAACTTGGCCAACCCCAGTAATTACCAGCAGTAATATCTGCCGCTGGGCGCACAGATGTCATCATTACCGCAATTAAAGGCAGCAGCCAAATAATCAAAGCGATAGGCAAACCGATCTGGTATAGATAGCGAATACTAGGGCTAGATTTTTCTATAGGTTGTGGAAACATAGCAGCTTAACCTCTCTCGTCTCTAATCATTTTCCAGATAAATCCGGTGATAAATAACATCATTATTGCAAACAGCACCACAGCAATCGCAGCACCATAACCCATACGATAACCGTACTCTGACAACGCTGTTTCATACATATAGTAAGACAGTACTCTACTGCTACCATAGGGGCCACCGCTGGTCATTATTGACACCAAATCAAACGAGCGTAATGCGCCAATAACGGTAACTACCACAGCGATAAAAGTCGCCGGACGTAATTGCGGGATAATAATATACCAAAGCATTTTCCAGCCCTTCGCATTGTCTAACCGTGCCGCCTCTATTTGATCCGCTGCTACATTGTTTAAGCCAGTAAGATACAAAATCATGCAATACGCCACCTGCGGCCACAGCCCAGCCACGATAATGCCATAAGTCACAAAGCGCTCATCTGCCAATACTGCGATCGGTTCAAAGCCAAAAGAGGTAATCACCACATTTAGCAAGCCATAACTGGGATCGTAAAACCAAGCAAAAACTAAACCCACAACCACTTGGCTAATAACAAAAGGAAAGAAAAATAACGACTTATAAAGACGAATACCAAAAACCGTCTGATTTAGCATGAGCGCAATCGCCAAGCCAATAGGCGGTGCTAACATATACAGCACCAACCAAATAATATTGTTTTTTAAAGAAATAAAGAAATTCTCATCATCGAATAACTCCAAATAATTAGCAAGACCCAGCCAAGTCTTCTCGCCCAAACCATCCCACTCATAAAAGCTAATCCACAGGGACTGAAAAATTGGACTAATGACAAAAACCAAAAACATCAAAATACCCGGAGCCAAGAAAAACCACGGTGCCATTTTTCGCTGATTCCTCAGCATTGATTTTTTAGGAGGGGTGACAGGGTTAATGCCTGATTTGGGCGGCATAGTGCTGGCTTGATTCATAGTGACATCCGGTTTGAACTAACAGTCTCAAATACCATAAGCATTTGAATAATAATATCTGAAGAGTCTGTTATTGTTATTATTGTCTCTTCTGTTTAAATAACGATTTACGCAACAAGTTTACATGCAATATCTCGTCACCCAAACCTACGGTAAACAAAAAAGGGGTGATAAATCACCCCTTTCATTTTGCGCTAATTACTTTTTGAAAACCTTCTTTTCAATTTTCGCTAAGCGTTTAATGATAGCTTCTCTACGCTCTGGCTTAACCATGTACTCTTGAAAGCCTTCCATACCTGCTTTCGCCATTTCGGCTGGTGCATCACGATCATAAAACTGCGCCAAGCCTTTGGCATTAGATAGCAATTCAAAACCTTGAGCTAAGAACGGATCCTCTGGCACAGTAGAATTTTTGTTCACAGGCAACTGACCTAACTCAGCATTGATCTTGCTCTGCTGCTCTGCTGTCGCCAAAAACGCTAAGAACTTCTTGGCATCTTCTTTATTCTTCGCATTCGCTGGGATATGAATAGTATCTGTAGGCGCGTCCTCAGCAGCAGGTAAGCCCGGTGTGATTTCTGGGAATGGGAAGAAACCAAGAGTCTCATCCGTTAAACCAGCTTCTTTCAACGGAGCAACCGCAAAGTTACCCATCAAATACATAGCCGCTTTACCCTGAACCATTGGCGCTAACGCTTCCTGCCAAGAGAAAGCCGCATGGTTCTCAAGGAAATAATCATTCGTCGTCAACTGATCCCAAGCATCAAATACCTTGCCCACTTCTGGGTCAGCATAAGAAGCCTCACCTGAGGTCAACTTCATGTGATAATCATACCCATTAACACGTAGGTTCAAATAATCAAACCAACCGCCAGCAGTCCATAGATACTTACTACCGATCGTAATAGGAGTAACGCCATCCTCTTTTAACTTAGCGCAAGCCGCAAGAAACTCATCCCATGTCTTAGGAACTTCTATGCCTTTCTCAGCAAAGATATCTTTGCGATAATACACGCCCCACTGATAATAAGTATAAGGAACGCCCCACTGCTTGCCATTAATTGTCATAGAAGGCAACGCCGAACCCAACTGTTCGCTAAGGTTATTCTCCGCCCACACGTCAGAAACATCTTCAAAAAGATCAGCTTCCACAAACGGTGCCATTCTATTACCCGCGTACCAGTTAGCCAAATCAGGCGCTTCTGCGGTTAAAAAATTACGAATAGAAGTTTTATAACCCTCGTGATCAAACAAATTCCAGTCAACTTTTACATCTGGATTCGCTGCCTCAAAATCTGCAATCAACTGCTCAAAGGCCGCTTTAGGCGCGGGGTCAGAAGTGTCAGTATTGATGGTTAGCGTTCTCTGTTCTGCCATGCCTGTTGAGGCAATCAAAACAGCCGAAGCCGCTAGTAGAGTTTTAAAAAATTTAGGTTTCACAATTTCTCCTTACATTATTTTTGCCAGATAATCATACCCGATGTACGCCAGCTTTTTTTACATCCATCTCTTAAATATTGACTCATATCGAATGAGCCAAACAATTCTCAAACAGTTCAAAGCAACCCATTAAGTTAGTTCGCAATAATGGAACTCTGTTTGACTATTCAATAGTATTAGGTTAATTTATCGCGATGTCAAGAAAGAGATAAGCATATACCCTTAAAATAGTAAGGATTAAAATACACGACATGAATTTATAACAAACCACTAACAAAAATGACTCTACCCAATACTGCCACGATTTAAAAACATGAAACCCTTTAGTGATAACAATACCGGCACCATAGGTAAATGTATGCAAATAGTCGAATACATTGCCAGCCAAGACAGCACGGTTAGATTTAAAGACATACAACAATATACTGCCCAGCCTAAAGGCACTCTGCACCGACAGCTTAGCAACCTAGTCTCCGAAGGATTAATAGAACTAGATCCCAATGGCGAGTACCACACAGGTATTAGACTGTTAGCCTTGGCACACAAATCTTGGAACAAAAACACCCTACGCACCATCGCCAGACCCTTTCTGGAGGCACTGCATCAGGAAACCCAAGAGACTATACATCTTGGTGTGCTCATGCAAAACGCGGTTATCTATCTGGACAAAGTCGAGAGCCAGCAAAGCATCCGCATGCACTCACAGATAGGCAATACCTCACCCGTTTACTGCACAGGCGTTGGCAAGGCCGCACTCTCTACACTGACAGCCTCGCAACTAGAGAAAATTTGCAACACCATAGAGTATGTACAATACACCGAAACGACTATTACCAGCACGGCTGATCTGCAACAAGAGATACAACGCATACAGCAACAAGGCTATGCACTCGACAATGAAGAACACGAAGCCGGTATATTCTGCGCCTCTGCGCCTATCAGCAATACTACTCGTGGCATACATGCCGGCGTTTCCATAACGGCACCGCTATTTCGGATATCAACAGCTAGCCAACAACAGTGGCCAGAACTAGTCAAAAACACTGCTGCAGAAATCAATAAAGAGATTGCAAATCGCCTCTCTCCTATTCCTTTTACCTAACCCCAAAACACGGTCAACACATGAAAAATACTATACTCAAAAAAGTCACCAAATCATTCGGATCAGTAAACGTCATCAAAGGCGTAGACCTAGAAATACAAGAAGGCGAATTTACCGTATTTGTTGGCCCCTCTGGCTGTGGTAAATCAACACTACTCAGACTAATTGCTGGCTTAGAAGAAACCACCAGCGGCACACTTGAGATAGCAGGTGTTGATGTCACAGACCTAGAGCCAGCGGAGCGTGGCGTAGCAATGGTATTTCAATCCTATGCCCTCTACCCCCATATGAGCGTAGAAGAGAACATGGGCTTTGGGCTAAAAATGAATGGCATGAGCAAAGCTGAAATCAAAGACCGTGTTTCCAAAGCCGCTGAAATACTCCAACTAGGGCCACTACTAAACCGTAAACCCAAACAACTCTCCGGCGGTCAGCGCCAGCGAGTCGCCATCGGTCGTTGCATCGTTAGAGAGCCAAAACTATTCTTATTTGACGAACCACTCTCCAACCTAGATGCCGAACTTCGTGTAGAAATGCGCCTAGAAATCGCCAAACTCCACAAACAACTCGGCGCCTCAATGGTCTACGTTACCCATGACCAAGTAGAAGCCATGACCCTAGCCGATAAAATCGTTGTGCTTCGCGCAGGACTTATAGAGCAAGTTGGCTCACCGCTCACGCTATACCACGACCCAGACAACATCTTCGTGGCAGGCTTTATCGGCTCCCCCAAGATGAACCTACTAGATGCTAAAGTCATAGACGTTAATGACAAAGGCGTGCATGTCACCCTAGACAGCCAGCCAAACACTGTGATCATGATGCCACTCACAGAGCAAAAACCTGCCAAAGGCACAGCTGTGATACTAGGCATACGCCCTGAGCACTTTACAAAAGATGGCGACAATGAACTGAGCACCACCATTGAAGTCATTGAAAAACTCGGCAGCATCTCCTATGGCTACTCCAATGACATTGGCAAAATGATCTTCCAACTTCCAGCCGATGCAGAGAGCAAAGAAGGCGATGCCATCACCCTAAAATACGCCAGTAAACAAGCCTTTCTCTTTAACAAAGAAAGTGGACTAAGACTGCGCTAACTAACCCCAGCGAGAATGTAAAAGACTTGAAAAAGCCAAAACAATGGCCATAACTACGCCAAGAGATAGCAAGAAATAACACCTGCGCTACCAATGAACAGTGACAAAAACACACAAAACAGCGGAAAGCAGGTATAATAGACGGCAATCTCAGTCTCAAGACTAACGCACAGAACACATTAGCCTCTGCAAAGGGGCTAAACGATAACGGGGACGACCTGGGTTCGACGTGGGTGATGAAACTTGAGGTGCATGTCGAGGATGTAGCTGACCTCGTTAACACCGCTGCAAACTGTTATAGTTGCAAACGACTCTAACTACTCTCTAGCTGCATAAGCTAGCCTCTGCCACAAATTTGCTTATGGATTTGTGAATAGGGGTAAAACCACATAAGATCGCCGTGATGATGTCTGTTAAATCGCGTCTAAAACAAAGCAGGCTCGCATCAAGACTCCTGTCGGTCGGAAATCTTGCTGTTAACTTAAAGACACGACTAAACATGTAGTACCAAGAGCGGAGTGCTTACGGACGCGGGTTCAATTCCCGCCGTCTCCACCA
>CAKMZF010000051.1:0-8412 GCA_929200405.1 uncultured Gammaproteobacteria bacterium
CAGGGAGGCTGAATAAATCTACCAAAGTATGTCTAGAATAACTAGATATCATTAGAACTAACGCACTAATTAGCAAAGGAGAGGATAGTATTATAGGTGTATATATAACAACATGTCCCGTAAAGACAATCACAGTTAATATGCCGACTATGTATTGAAATACTTTCATCTCTCTAAGCCTCTCAATTAACTAGCTACAAAAAGTCATTCTTTCAAATAAACCTATTAAAATTCTTAACTTAATAGACAATTCAATCTTATAGCAAAAATATTTATATTGTCAGATAACGTAAAACGATCAAAGTAAATTTTGGTCCATCAGTGCTTTTTCAAAGCTCACAGCTTCATCGCGAATATTGATCATCTGCTCTACAGTGAGTTTACTTTTCTTCTGATCACACAGCTTGGCATTTAGCATTTTTGCTGCCTTTGCGCCAATAGAGAACATCATGTCTATCGCATCAGCGGCATTAACAGGCCCTGGAATTGTCATAAAGAAAATCAAACCAGAGGTCTCTAGAGAGGGTAATTTTGTGCGTTCAAAACGGCCAGTGCCGCGCAAATGGCCCACACTAAATATGGTTTCTGCTTTCCCTGAGAAAGCCAAGCCATCCATGCATTCGTAAAAACCAGATTTAGAGCTTAGGGTTAATGAGAATGTCTCCATAAGGCTTCGAATTTCTGAGCCTTTGAATACAGTATTTTCGACCTGAGGATGCAGAGTAATAACCACCATTTTCTTTGGCTTTTCCAAATCTGCTGCACCAGTATCAGCATCTACTTCCGACTCTAACTGATTATCCACCATTGTTGGGCTAACCGGAGAATAGCTCAGCTTACCTTGGCTAGTTCCTTTGGCATCATCTGGTATTACCGTATCAACTGATTTCTTTTTCTGTCTCTCAGGCGATGCGAACTTTTGCGCTCTCTGTGAGAAGCGACGGCTACTTCTGCTGGCTTCCACTCTCATCTCATCAACTGCTGAAATATCAGCAGTATTGTCATCGTAGCCGGTATTTGCTTCGCTATCTAACCCCAACTCAGATGGCGAACTCGGCATATCCAAATCAGCATCATAATCAAGTGTGGTTGTATAATCTGAACTGGTGGTTGAGCCAGACTCGCCAGAGCCGCGTAGTAGGTCATCCGAAACTCGCTGTAATTCGGCTTTTTTGGCAGCTTCTTTTTCGGCAGCAATGTCATAAGGCGAGCGCTGATTCGGATCAATAACTGGCGTTCTAACAGGATCTTGTTGAAGCTTCAGAGGTTTTTTAGGCTTTTTAGGTGGTTCAGCTGTAGTGCCAGTCCTTGGTTGGCTAGCACTTAAGCCTGCTGCATCTGTCGTAGACTCATAGGGATCAAAATCAAAGTCGGTGTCAAAGCCGTCAATAACCGGCTCTTGATAGCCGCTTTGACTATCTCGACTCATAGAGAAATCGGACTGATCATAACTATGCTGGTGGGTCTTGTGATGTACTTCCTCGCCATCCGGACCGAGTCGGCGAGTTACCACAACATCGCCCGAATCATACTCTTCTTGAGGGTAACTTGGTACTTGCGGTTTTGGGGTAAACATACCCTGATTTCTAATACGAGTGGTATAGCCTCTATGTCGCTGCTTTGGCTTAACGACTAAATAATAATAGCCTGCCATTAATGCCAAACCAATGGCTAAAATTAATATGCGTAGTCCAATATCCATAGCGTTAAAGCTTCCTCTTAACCCATTTTTTATTTGTTTTTTGCTTATTGAAACATATTTTTGTCAACGATGCGAGATTTCCTGCCTTACAGCTATCAGCATTTATTACCCATCTAGCCGCTAGTTGGATAATATCCACAAGACCTAGGTGGCTAACATACCTATATTTCATTCAGTTTTTATCTATAGGCATTCAATATATCGTCATTAACCTGCTAATGCCACGGCATCATCAATATCTACAGAGACCAGCCTCGATACACCCGGTTCCCCCATAGTAACACCTGCCAGCTGATCTGCTGTTTCCATAGTGACTTTATTATGAGTCACTATGATAAATTGAACTTTATCCGCCAGCGATTTCACCAGCTCACAGAAGCGGCCGACATTCGCATCATCCAACGGCGCATCTACTTCATCTAACATACAAAATGGCGAGGGATTAAGCTGGAAAATACCGAACACTAAAGCCGCAGCTGTTAGTGCCTTCTCTCCACCAGAGAGCAATTGAATACTGGCAGGTTTCTTGCCAGGAGGTCTTGCCATTATCCGGATACCGGCAGTAAGCATATCATCACTGGTTAGCTCAAGTCGGGCTTTGCCGCCACCGAATAATCTTGGGAATAGCACTTTTACCTGTTCATTGACGGCATCAAAGGTCTGCTGAAAGCGCTCTTTGGTTTCCTCATCAATAGAAGCAATCGCTTCTTTGAGCGTGCTAAGCGCCTCATTCAGATCATCCAACTGCTCGGTTAGATAATTTAATCTCTCGGTAAGCTCCTCATGCTCTTCTATTGCTTGCAGATTTACTGCACCCATTTGATCTATTTTTTGCTTTAAACTATTGGCCTGTTCTTCTGCTTCAGCTTTCGTCAGCAGCGTTTCCCGTACTTCTAACTGCTTCTGAGCCGCATATAAGGTTACTCCCATTTCCTGCAATCGCTCAATTTGATACTTACCCTGCTGCTGTCTTTCGGTTGATTGCAACACTAAGCTTTGCTTAACGCTATCAGTTTCGCTGATGCTTTCTCGTAATGCTGCTAAAGTCGTTTCCTGCTCGCCAATTACTAGTTTGCCTTTTTCCGAGTCTTCTTTTAACTCCTGCCAGACATCTTCTTTAGATTTCTGTAATTCCAGTGCCTCTTGCAGCGACTCTACTAGGCTTTCAAGCTCTATTTTTTGATCTGTTTCTAACGCTGCTGTCTGCGTTTGCTCCATTTTTGTCACTCGTTCATGCAAATCTTTCTCAGATTTCTTTAAAGACTCTATTTCAGCCTCTGTTCGCGTCTGTCGCAACTGATATTGTTGGAACTCCACGTTTAGCTGAGCAAACTGTCTATCAATTTCTTCAAATGCAACTTCTGCGGCAATTTTAGCTTCTTGTAAAGGTGCTTCTTCTGCCTGAGATTCGCTTAATTCCGCTAAAGTCACTGCCAGCTTCGCCTGTATCTCTTCTCGTTGCATCGCCAGCTGCTCAGCTGTTTCCGCCGTCGATTCAAGGCTCTGTTGAATCGCTGTTAGTCGATTTTCTCGCTCTGACTGCTGCTGCTCTTTTGCCAAACTCTCTGCAGTTAACTTTGATAGCGCCGACTGCTGCTGAGTATTTTGTTGTTTAAGCTCTGCCAACTGTTTTTCTAAATTATCCCTATTGGCAGCGGTCTGTTGAGCTTTTTGCTCTTGAGTCTGCACTGACTGTAATAGCTCAGCAACCTCCGTCTCTAGCTCGGCAATCACCCGCTGACGATAAATCAATGAATGTTCAACTGAGTTTTGATCTCCAGACGGCTTAATGCCCATACTAGACAGCCAATAACCCTCCGGAGTGATTACGGTTTCATGGGGTTCAATCTGTGAGACTTTCTGCAATGCACTCGCTAAGTTATCAACAATGTGTACAGACTGGCAAAATGCCAACACAGACAAAGGCGCCTGCTTAAGTTTACCACTCAAACGATTAGTTAGCTCTATGCCTGTCTGCTTGCCCGTGGCATCAACAACGATACCTGCCCGCGATTGTAACAGCTGCTCACCATCACTAACGTCTGGATACTTGCCCACTACACGAGCAGTTAGCCAATCAGCTAGTATAACCTCAAGCGCTTGCTCCCAACCAGCCTCAACCTCAAGCGCCTCAGTTAGATGCGGTGCATCTTGATACAACTTGGGAATTTTATGTGATTTCTTTGCGTCTTCGGCACTGAGTTGGTTGCGCTGTAATGTTCGCAGCGCTTCTAGTTTACCTCTACTGGTATTTAACCGGCCGCGATGCTCTTCTAATTGCTGACGCTGCAAATGGGCTTGCTGACGCGAATCTTGGTAAGATTGATCGGTTTGCTCCAATGTCGCTTCTAGCTGCTCTACCTGTTCACGCAAAGTGGCAAGTGCCTCTAAGTCAACATCTTGACCACTGTCTGAGAGCTTGCTTTGGAGCGCATTTTGCTCGTCTGATAATTTCTGCTGATCCTGCGCATTTCGCTCTGATTCTTTTTGCAACTGCTGACTCTGTAGTTCTAATAGAGAACGATCTCTATCTTTAGCAGATTTCGTAGACTGATAAGCACGAAGTTTCTCATCACTCTCTTGCAGCGCCGCTTTTGTCTCCTCTCGCTGCTGCTCCAACTCAGCTTTTTGCTCTGCTAGCTGCTCACACTGCTCGGTGAGTGTCTCAAACTGCTGCTGTTGTATTTCGAGCTGTTCAATGGCTTGTGTTTTTTGTGCTTGCAGTCTGCTTAGCTCCTGCGCCAATGCCTGTGCATTTTGATCTGCTCGCTGCTGGGCAGTTTTAATAAACTCAATTTTTTGCTCAAGTTTCTCAACAACTGATTTCTGTTCATAAAAAAGCCGCTGCGCATCTTCCAGCTCTTTTTGCTTAGCCATATCGGCACTTTTGCTGCTAATTAGCGTAGATTCAAGCCTACGCTGATCCGCTCGCAACTTTGATATCTCTTTTTCGCTCTCCAGTATTTTTAGTTCAAATGCACGATGCGCTTCATCGTGACTCTGATAGGTTAATACATAAACCGCTTGGCGGTACTCACGCTCTTCATCCCTTAACCGACGAAAACGTTCAGCTGCTTTTGCCTGTCTGGCGGCTCGGTCTGCTTGTTTTTGCACTTCCTGCATCAAATCAACCAACCGCGCTAAATTTTCCTCAGTATGCCTAATTCTATTTTCTGTTTCTCGACGACGCTCTTTATATCTGGAAACACCCGCTGCTTCTTCTATAAAAACCCGCAGCTCTTCAGGCTTGGCATCAATTACCCGGCTAATCATGCCCTGTTCAATAATCGAATAACTTCTTGGCCCTAAACCGGTACCTAAAAATATATCCATCACATCACGACGGCGGCATTTAGTACCGTTTATATAATAAGAAGAGCCTGCTCCTCGCTCAACTAAACGGCGAACTGAAATCTCGTTGTACTCTGCCCAAGGTCCGGTAACACGGCCATCATTATTCTCAAACACCAACTCTACTGTCGCCTGGTTTACCGGTTTGCGCTTGCTAGAACCGTTAAAAATCACATCCTCCATATTGGTACCGCGCAGATGTCCAGCAGCCGACTCACCCATTACCCAACGAACGGCGTCAATAATATTCGATTTACCACAGCCATTTGGCCCAACCAAACCAACAATCCGCTTAGGAATATGCATTGTGTTAGGCTCAACGAATGTTTTAAATCCAGATAATTTAATGCTTTTTAGACGCACAGGGACTTCACGATAATTATTTACTTAATTTAAAGATGTAAAACGGCAAAACGTCTATTATAATTGATTTTCTTCCGCTAAGGCTAGTTTGATCCGCTTTTTCGTAACTCTATAAATACTATATAAATAATTGCCAAAACTATTTTGCTCACCTACAAATTCGCGTGGGGTTAAGTAAGTCTTGGTAGATTACTGTATAATAAACCGATTAGACTCGCAGCAAACGATACTCAGGATCACAGCTTGAAGAATAACTATAACTTAATGCAAAAAGTCAATATGTCTGGCAACACAACTCTATCGCAAAAACGTTACAGCACTTTACCGCGAAACTGCTGGACAGCAACATTAGCTCTATTAGTCTCTAGCTTCATCAGCATTACTTCTCATGCCGCGCCCATCCATGATGCTGTTTTAGCCAATGATCTAGCAGCGGTTCAGAAACTCATTACTGAACAAGCCGATGTTAATGAATTAGATCGCCTTGGCTTCTCTCCGTTATTGCTTGCGCGTCTCCAAGACTACACAGAAATTGCAGTGGCGCTAAACCAAGCAGGTGCCACCAGCCAAGTGAATGCCATTGCTGAAACCGCACAACACGAACTATGGGGGTTAGGCTACACTCAGGAAATACCGGATGGTATTTTAGGCACCAATACACGTAATGCCTTAAGAGATTTTCAGACAGATCAAGGCTTAGAGATTACTGGGCGAATCAATGTTCCTACCATGCTCAAACTAGACTTGTTAGCGTTGCTGCGCATGCAGACTTACCTCAAAGAGTTAGGCTTTTATAGCGGTGCATTAGATGGATTGCGTGGCGCAAAATCAAGCGATGCTATTAATGCCGCCAAGTTACAGTTTAATATCACCAATAACAAACTGCTATCTTATCAACTATTTGACGCACTAGCTAAAACGACAGGGAACTCTCCTATCACCAAACCAGCCGCGGTTCCACGTCCAACAGTAGCACCACCGCTAGATGCAGCAACGAATGAACAAGGCACATCAACTATTACTGCTGCTACCGAGCCAGAAACACCTATCCTAAGCAAAAAGTTTATTAAAAATGCTCAGGAAAAACTCACTTGGTTAGGCTATGACACCAACGGAGCAGATGGATTTATTGGTCCAGGAACTTCAGCTGCTGTTAAAAACTTTGCCAGCACTAGCGGTCTAGCACCGGGTAAGCAAATGGATGACGCCTATATGGCAGTCTTGGATAATGCCGTTAATGTTCGTGTGCAAACATATTTGAATGATCTCAACTACCCTGCTGGACCTGCAGACGGGTTCTTGGGCGAGAAAACAGTTGAGGCTATTAAGAAATATCAAGCAGACAATCAACTCGCAGGAGATGGTGATCTTAACGATGAGACCCTTGCTAAGTTAAAAACTGCTGCAGAGAAAGCCAATGCAGGCGATCCATCTGGGCTTAACAAAGCAATTATTATCAATATTCAGCAGAAACTGAATTGGCTGGGATTTAACACTCGCGGAGTGGATGGTAATGTTGGCAATGGCACTTTAGAGGCAATCAAACAATTCGCTGAGTCCGTGGATATTAAAGATCCCGATGTTCGCGACTCCGCACTCATTGGAGCCTTAGACCATGCTGTTGCTAAAAAAGTTCAGGGAGCATTGACCGAGCTAAAATATAGCCCCGGCCCTGCTGATGGTCTAATGGGCGGTCAAACGCGCAATGCTATACGACAGTATGAAAAAAAATCAAACCTTGCTCAAACAGGAGATATTTCAGGCGCATTATTAACTAAATTAACCGCTTCGCTAAAAGAGCGCCCTGTTCGTGTAGACCGTGCTACGATTAGAGAAATTCAAGCCAAATTGACCACAATGGGTTTTGATACCAAAGGCATTGATGGAAAAATGGGTGGTCAAACTACCGTTGCGATTAAAGATTTTCAGAAATTCGCTGGTATGAAGATAGATGGCAAAGTCACCAAAGAACTGATGGCTAAAATTGATAGAACATTGTTGAACCCTCCAAAGCGAAAAGCCAAACTTACGCGCGATCAAATGATTAATATGCAGCGTTCGTTAAACTCTTTGGGATACAAAGTCGGTGTGCCTGATGGCAAAGCTGGTACAAAAACCCAAGCTGCCTTAAAACGCTTTGTGGCAAACGAAAAACTTAATGTTAGCTCAGAACCGAACCGATTATTACTAAGCATATTGCTAGCCAAAGCGGCTCCTAAAATCGCAGACATTCGCCAGTCCGGAGGTCAAAAAGCCCCTAAAACGAGTGGTGGTTCAGGCATTAAGTCTTCACGGTCTGGTAGCTCTGTTGGCGCAACCGAAGTCACCGGACGCATTCGCTTTCATAAGTCAGGCGGTCAATTACTTGGCTGCTCAATTGCGGGTGTTCAGGTCAGTGCCAAATGGTGTCGCACTTTTACGCACATTAAAAAGACCAAAAACTGTAAGCTATCGGTAAGATCCAATGGTCAACCGCTATATATACGTTGCCGATAGGCCTGGCACTATAATATACAGTAAACAGCCTATTAGAAATCAAGAATTTATTTGGAATATAGAGTCATTCATCACCTCTAAGCGATGAATGACTTAACAATGTTCATGCTAGATAGGATAATATTGTGATAGCCATGCTTGGCTTTTGGCATGCAACCTGAGCATGCTTAGCTCGTCAATAAAGTCACCGATCTCTGAAAATGGCAACCATCTAAGGTCTATCGACTCTTCAGATATCTGAATATTCTCATGCTTAGCCATCAGCAAAAACCTCAAATCATAGTGGCAATGTGCTGGTTCATCTTTTCTGGCAGGAATTTCGTGAATATCAATATCAATTGGCGATGCTAGTAGCACTTCAATCTCATCAATGCCTGACTCTTCTTGCGCTTCTCGCACACTACTTACCAGTACGTCACTCTCACCATCTACATGACCACCCAGCTGTAGCCATCTGTTAAGTTTTCTATGTTGCGTTAACAACACCGCATCCAAACTAG
>CAKMZF010000051.1:8512-13069 GCA_929200405.1 uncultured Gammaproteobacteria bacterium
GTACCCAAAATAAGCACGTCAGAATTCGCTAAGCTCTGGTGCAATTGCAACATATCACATAGCTCATCAACGGAATCAAATACAGAAACTGAAATAGGCTCTAAAAACTCACTACTTATAACGATAGCACTTTGATGATACTTTCCAAGTATTCTAAAGCCTCCTTGCAGATATTCGGTTATAGTATATTTGCCGCTACTTATATCTTCACTAAGTTCCAAAAATCACCTCTTTGATTGTTGTTCAACCCTAATCAAGCAAAGTCACTGTAATTAGCTAGTATTTTTGATTTGGGCATATTGCTTATCAGGTAGCAGCGTCTAAAATAACATTCTTTAATCAGAATCACTATATGAAGAGATAATATTTCTGAACGCAAAATTCACTATATAATGCAACGCAGCGACAATATATCCAAAGAATATCAAACGCTTTAGTCTTTGCTGTTTTTATTATTTTTTAAAGTGACTTGCGGAATGATTACTTTATTTTTCTATCTACAAAACTAGAAGCGCACAATATGAACCAACAATCTCCTCAACCAGATGTCAACAATAACGCTATAAAACCAATCGTCGTTGGTCTGCTAGGCTACGGAACAGTTGGCAGGGGCACGCATACTATTTTATTGCGCAATGCCAAAGAAATTGCCAGACGCGCAGGCCGTCATATTGAAATTAAATCGGCAGCGGTCAGAAACACCAAAAGAGATACCGCTGGTCCAATTAACTTAACGACAGATCACCAAGAGATTATCTCAGACCCCGAAATAGATATCATTTGTGAGCTAATGGGCGGTACCGAACAAGCTTATTCATTAATCAAACAAGCCATCTTATCTGGTAAACATGTAGTTACGGCCAATAAAGCCCTGATTGCAATTCATGGCAACGAACTGTTTTCTTTAGCACACGAACGCGGTGTGATGATCGCATTTGAGCCTGCCGTGGCTGGTGGCATCCCCGTCATTAAAGCGATTCGTGAGGGTTTAACCGGAAACACCATAGAGTGGTTAGCTGGCATTATTAATGGTACTGGCAATTTCATAATGACGGAAATGCGCGACAAAGGCGCTGACTTTTCCTCTGTCTTAGAGCAAGCACAAGCGCTTGGCTATGCCGAAGCCGACCCTACATTTGATGTCGAAGGCATAGATGCTGCGCATAAACTTAGCATTCTGGCTTCATTAGCTTTTGGGATTCCGTTGCAATTTGAAAAAGTTTACACCGAAGGCATTAGCCGAATTAGCCAAGAAGATGTACTTTATGCCGAAGAGTTAGGTTATAGAATCAAACACCTTGGCATTGCTAAACGCAGTAACAATGGCATTGAAATGCGTGTCCACCCAACATTAATTCCACATCGCCGTTTAATTGCCAATGTCGATGGTGTAATGAATGCCGTTCTTGTCAAAGGCGATGCGGTGGGTCCAACGCTATACTATGGTGCAGGTGCAGGTGCAGAAGCCACTGGCTCTGCAGTAGTCGCGGATCTGGTTGACGTGGTTCGCACTCTCACTGCGGACCCAGAGCATCGAGTCCCTCATCTTGCCTTCCAACCTGATGCCCTGTCAGATCTTCCAATCTGTAATATTGAAGATATCGCCACCTCTTACTACATCCGTCTCTTGGCTAGCGATGAAGTTGGCGTGCTTGCAGATATCACTAGAATACTCTGTGACAATGGCATCAGTCTTGAGTCGATCATTCAAAAAGAAGCACATCAAACCTCAGTCACACAAAGTGTGCCGGTAGTAATGCTAACCCATGAGGTCAAAGAAGCTCAGCTGAATAAAGCGATTAAACAGCTCGCCACCTTAACCACCATAGACAGCAATATCTATAGGATCCGTGTGGAAACCTTAGCGACTAATTAACTACAAAAACCAAAAACTGTCTGTCGTTATGTCTCGACAATCTCACGAAATATTTCTGCCAGGGCTCTTAGGACCCTGGCCAACAACCTTCAGGCCGCTATTTAAGCAGCTGTTTGCCAGCAAACCTACAATATATAACACCACCAATACTCTACTTTCTAGTAGAAGCCCGCAATCTCCAGCTAGCGATATTGATGCCGAGATTTTTACGCGCTTTCTACCACAGTCACCAACACCACCACACGCTCAAGTTCGCTGGCAGGTAGATAAGCAACTCATACCCTCTAAGAAAAACACCTTACCAGCTTTTTGTGCCGACCCTGTTAGCATGCAAGCTGAGATGCATGGCGCTAGAGTCCACGACTCAAATATACTGCAACTCTCAGACCATGAAGCACAACAACTTAGCACAGATTTCAATGCGACTTTTGGCGATGATGGCTATCATTGGGCGCTAATTAATAACCGTGGTTATTTATTTCTCACCGAAACGGTGGATTTGCAAACCCAGTCTTTAGCAGATGCCACTAGCAGTGACATCTTGGAGTGGGGATTTGCTGGCAAGGATAGCTCGCTCTACCAAAAATATGCCACGGAATGGCAAATGTGGTTATATCAGCACCCAATTAACCAAGCCCGACAACAACAAAAGCTCCCTGCTATCTCTGCAATATGGCTATGGGGGGAAGGCCAATTACCCACTGTCAACACCTGTAATTATCAGCAAATTATCAATGGCTCAGAGTATTCGCCTCCTATCGCTCTACAAGGCTTAGCAGAGCATTTCTCTGTTCCTATTGTTTCTAGTAACGCACTTGACAGTTTGTCACAAAAAAACACTTTCATTATAGACGAAAGCTTGTCTTATCCAGCACAAGCGCTTGAACCAGAGCAATGGTTCTCAGCTTTAGAGGGAATCTTCAATGAGGTATTACAACCATTGATTACACAAAAAGCGAATTTCGCCATCACCGTTCCCAACCAGTATAGATTCGTCGGAAATCACGGATTTCTCAAATTTTTTAAACGCTCACAAAACGGCGATATTATTTCTGCCAGCGAATGGCGCTAAGATGCAGCTGCAATACCGAAGATTAGCCGATGGCAGCTTACCAACCGCTGAGCCTCGCAGCCCAGAACAGCTAGTTGAGCTGCTATGCCAGCTTAGAGGCAGCTACCCCGATGAAGACCGAACTCTGCAAGCGCTACCCAGCCCTGATTTGATGAAAAACCTTGATCGGGCAGCGGCATTAGTCATTCAACATATAAAAGCTGACAATGGCATTATCATTATTGGCGATTATGATGCTGACGGCGCCACCAGCACAGCTCTGCTCAAGCTGGCTCTACATGAAATGGGCGCCACTCAACTTGATTATATTATCCCTAGCCGCCATACGCATGGCTATGGACTAACCAGCCCGATCATTGACATAATCAAAGATCGCCATGATGCCAAACTTCTAATCACCGTTGATAATGGTATAGCAGCCATTGATGGCATTGAGCATGCCAAGCAGCTAGGTTATGAAGTACTGGTTACAGATCATCATCTACCTGGCGAGCAATTACCTGCCGCCGATTGCATCATTAACCCTAACCTTAGAGATTGCGGTTTTCCTAGTAAAAATATAGCAGGTGTTGCAGTGGCTTTTTATTTAGTCATCGCGATACGCCGGCAACTCACAGATGAAAACTGGTTTGCCGGCAGACAACAAAAACCGCCAAACCTAGCACAATGGCTTGATCTCGTTGCGATTGGCACTATCTGTGATGTGGTCAAACTAGATCAAACCAATCGACTATTGGTAGAGCAAGGCTTACAGCGGATTAGAAAAGGCTTTGTACAACCAGGTGTCCGCGCATTATTAAGCACCATTGATAATAAGCCCATCAATCTCATTAACAGTATTGATATTGGCTTTGGTTTAGGGCCAAAAATCAACGCTGCTGGTCGCTTAGATGATATGACCATTGGCATTGAGTGCTTAATTGCAGAAAATGAACAACAGGCAGCACCGCTGGTAAACTCTCTCAATCAGCTTAATCTACAGCGCCGAGAAATAGAAGCTGATATTTTACAAGAAGCCATCGCGCTAGTAGAGAATACCATCGATCTAACGACCGATAAAATCATCTGTCTTTATCAGCCTCATTGGCATAGCGGTGTGGTCGGCATTATCGCCAGCCGTATTAAATCGCAATTTTATCGACCTGTGATCATTTTTGGTCAGGATGATGATAACGACATCAAGGGCTCTGCCCGCTCTATCAAAGGCTGCCATTTAAGAGATTTTCTCGATTGGCTGGATCGCACCCACCCCAATTTACTGGAAAAATTTGGTGGCCATGCTATGGCTGCGGGAATGACTGTTAAAGCTGAGAACTTTGAAGCCTTTCGAGCAGCATGCCAAGTCACTGCTAATGAATGGCTTCCTGACCTAGAAATGGTCGAACAATATACTATTGACCTTAATTTACCTAGCAGTGATCTAACCACCGAACATGCTCTAGCACTGAGGCTAGACTGCCCATGGGGCAATGGATTCGAAGCGCCCATATTCGAGGGTAAGTTTGAAGTAAGTACCGTCAAAATAGTGGGAGGTAAGCATTTCAAATTTCAATTACTAACCAATGAGAGCGAACAAAATACCATCGATGCCATCGCTTTCAACCCTAGC
>CAKMZF010000051.1:13169-15989 GCA_929200405.1 uncultured Gammaproteobacteria bacterium
GGTCTACCTGTCGAACCTTTAGAGGAACCACCACTAACCCATGCTGTACCCGCAATATCTAAATGGGCCCACTTTTCATCTCTAACAAAATTAGCCAAGAAACAAGCTGCTGTAATGGAACCAGCATCTCTGCCACCAATATTTGCCAAGTCGGCAAAGTTTGACTTTAGTTGCTGCTGATACTCTTCCCAAATCGGCATTCTCCACAATTTATCTTGAGAAGCCTCTCCGGCTGCTAGCAACTGATTTGCTAAGTCATCATCATTACTAAACAAGCCACTAGGTATACGACCCAAACCAATGATTATTGCCCCTGTTAGAGTCGCTAAATCAATAATTACTTTAGGCTTAAACCGCTTGGCATACTGCAAGACATCACACAACACCAACCGCCCTTCTGCATCGGTATTTAAAATTTCTATGGTCTTGCCGGCCATACTTGTAACCACATCTCCCGGCTTTAATGCAGCAGCGTCTGGCATATTCTCACAACTACCAATAACGGCAGTCACGTTGATAGGTAAAGCTAAGGCTTTGAGAGCCGCCATTGCACCAATTACAGACGCTGCACCACACATATCATATTTCATCTCATCCATTGACGCACCGGGCTTTAATGAAATGCCGCCACTATCAAAAGTTAACCCCTTACCAACGAACACAATCGGCGCATCACCTTCAACACCCCCTTTATATTCGATAGTTATTAACTTAGCATCTTCTGATGAACCTTTAGCAACACCCCAAAAAGCCCCCATGCCAAGCGCTTGTATCTCAGCCCCGCCTTTAACATCAACGCTAACATTTCCACCAGCCAATTCTTGAGCGCGTTCAGCCAAGAAAGAAGGCGTGCAAATATTCCCAGGTAAATCGCCCAGCTGTCTTGATACATTAATTCCTAAACCAAGCGCTATACCTTTTGCTACTGCAGCTTCAACGATAGCAGTCTGAGAATCAGAAGCCAAAAACTCAACTGCTGTCAAAAAATTAGTTTTATCTTCACTAGCTTTTAATACAACTAAATCATTGGCTTTCTCAACAATATTAGCAGAGACAGTTTGCACCAATCTCAAAAGACTTTCATCGTTAAGCTTCATCGCAGACATGTCCAGTGACACTTTGTCAGCGCCAGACTTTACAGCCAATGACGCAATATCTCCTGCAGTAGATTTAATCTCAGCTGGCTCTATTGGTAATGCTTCTCCGAGTTGGTATAAACTAATGCTGATGACGTTTCCTACTGCCTCTAGATAAAATTTTTCTGTAGAAGATTTATTTTTGAATCCATCATTTGCTAAAAGTTTAGTCACTATTGGACTATCACCTATCAACCCAGATAATACCTGACCACCTTGAGCCAAAGCTATCAAGTGTTCACTAGAACCTAAAGAAAACTCTGAAGAATTTACTAGAGAAAACGTGACATTATTGCTAGGGAGGGAAATATTCATATTAAAACCTTTATCAAAAATACTAATCGACTTAATCGTAGGGACTACGGAAGCACAGTCTAGCAAATCTAAAACATTCCTGTGTAATTTTTCCCAAAAAAAAAGCCGCTTAAAGCGGCTTTTTTTGAACAGATTAAAATCTGTATAACAAGTGCTTAGTTAGGCGCTACACCTAGTGCTCTTACTGTAGCGATATTTAGATAACGATCAACTGGTAGTTTGTTAGCACGTTGGAACGCATTAACAGCTGCCATTGTATCAGAACCGATTACGCCATCTAAACGACCAGGATTGAAACCACGCGCCTGTAGTGCTCTTTGGATCTGAGCGATACGACCTGTAGTTAGATTAGTATCACAAAGAATTGAGCGCCACTGTAGGTAACCGTCTTTTACTAACTTACGCGTAGTAACAGTTTCGTACTTAGGTGAAGTTTTAATCGCTTGTACAGTAGCAGGTCTAACCAATACAGTCTTCTCTACAGTCTTGTATTCTGCAGGAATAACTATCTTACGAGTTGTAGAAGGTACTGCTACAACAGTTCTGTCAACAGTTTTATACTCTGCAGGAACAACTTGCTTACGAACCTGTGGTGGCGCAACAAGCACACGCTTCTTAACAGTCTTGTATACTGCAGGCACTTCTACCAAACAAACGATCTCACCAGTTGCCGAGTCAATCTTCTGGATTGGACCTGTACCTTTCTTCCATACTTTCTTAGCAGGCTCTACAAGAATTTTCTCTTCTTTAGTTGCATACTTAGCTGGAGCAACTTGTACTAGCTTCTCGCTAGCTGGCTTTGTTAAAACACGCTCAGTTACTTTCTTGAATTGAGCAGGAATAACTTCTAACTTCTCAGAGGCAGCTTTAACTAAAACACGCTCTTTAACAGTCTTGTATTGAGCTGGGATAATTTTAGTGTCTTCAGTACCAGCATCAACTAATACTTTTTGCTGTGCCGAAACATAGGTTGGCTCAACAAATATACGAGCATAACATTCACCTGGGTTTGCATTTGGCGGTAAATCAGCGTTTCCACTGGCAGCCATCTGCTTAGTAACTTGAACAACTTTGTCAGCTGCTTTCTTCATAGTAGTAGGCTCTTGTTGAGCAGTCTGCTGAGTTGTACAACCAGCAGCAGTAACGGCGATAGCAGCGATTAAGCTTAACTTCAATTCAGATTTCATTACGAATCTCTCCATAAAACAGTAATATAGCGTAACATTCAGATACAATAAAATTTAGCGGATCGCTGATCGATACAGCTAAACAATAAATTAACGCGGCTACTTTACCATAAAACCACCAGAAAACAGAAGACTAATTGGCTTTTTTTTCTTTTTTTTTTGATTTAACCTGCGAGATGTTC
>CAKMZF010000052.1 GCA_929200405.1 uncultured Gammaproteobacteria bacterium
TGCGGCGTTATATCCTAAGAGGGTCCAATGAAGATTGCCGTATTGTCTGACATTCATAGTAATGTTTTTGCACTAGATGCAGTTATCAAAGATTTAAAAAAGCATTCCATAGATTTAAAAGCTAATCTTGGAGATATTCTTTATGGCCCAATTGCGCCTAAGTCTACTTACGAACTATTGATGGAGCATGATTTTATTACAATTTCTGGTAATCAAGATCGGCAAATATACGAATCTACAGATGAAGAAATTGAATCAAATCCAACTATGCAATTTATTTTGAACGATTTAGGTTCAAAACCACTGGAGTGGATGAAATCATTACCTTTTGATAAACAGGTAAATGAAGACGTTTACTTTTGTCATGGTACTCCAAAAAATGATCTAATTTATTTGTTGGAAGATGTTAGTAAAGGCTATGCCTTGCTTCGTTCAGATAGTGAAATCATAGAGTTGCTTGCTGGTCAAAAATCAAAACTAATATGCTGTGGTCATACTCATACCCCTAGGGCTGTATATCTGAGTAGTGGCCAGCTAGTAGTTAATCCTGGAAGTGTTGGCTTGCAAGCTTACACAGATGAAGAACCCGTCGTTCACTCTATGGAAAACTTTACTCATCACGCCTCATATTCAATCGTTGAAAAAACAAACTGTGAATGGGTAGTTCAAAATATCAAAGTTCCTTATGATTACCAGAGTGCTGTAAATGAAAGTAAAAAAAGAAACCGCAGTGATTGGGTTCATTTTTTGTCAACTGGAAGGCGGATATAACAAGCTAATTCAGCCGACCGCTAACGCGGCAGCTGATTAGAACGTTAGTAGTCAGAAGTAAGAAGGAACTATAGATGGAATTAAAGTATCGTTCAGCTGATTTTGAAGATTTGGAAAATCTTGTTGCTTTGCTTTCAAATGACCCACTTGGTAATAAAAGAGAAGATGCGTCTCTTCCGTTGAATAGTGCGTATATTGAAGCGTTCGAAGCAATTGCACGAGATCCAAACAACGAATTGCTGGTTGTTGAACTGGAAAATTCTCTGGTCGGGATGCTTCAAGTCACCTTTATCCCTTATCTGACGCATATTGGTAGTTGGCGTTGTCTTATCGAAGGTGTTCGAATCCATAGTGACTACCGTGGACAAGGCTTCGGTGAGCAAATGTTCGCACATGCTATCGAACTGGCAAAAAGCAAAGGCTGTACAATCGTTCAGTTAACAAGTGACAAGCAGCGCCCAGATGCAATCAGGTTTTATGAAAAACTTGGTTTCAAAGCAACACATGAAGGGTTTAAACTTGCGTTGTAGGCTGTCTGCTAACAATCTGTTTAAGAGGGATTCACAACGCGTGGCATTTTTACTATGCGTTGGTTTTAATGTTTAAGGCGGTATGCAGCAGCTTCGGTATTGCGTTATTCACCCCTTAACAGGGCGTTATGTCCCTCATACAAATAATCAGCATTGGAGGTTAATTTGATAAAGGTTGCTCTTGTTTACTTCACAAATACAGATGTCACAGGTGAGCTAATGAAAGCCGCCTGTAGTGAAATTGAAAAGGAAGGAATAGAGTTAATCTCCCATCAAATTCTGGGTAAAGAAATTATTGAGGGACGATTTATTAATGAAGATCTTATGAACTCTCTCCATAATTGCGATGCAATGATCTTCGGTTCACCCACTTACATGGGGAATGTTGCTGCACAGTTTAAAGCCTTCGCAGATGCTACAAGTGACTTTTGGTCGAGCCAGAAATGGGCAGGAAAAGTTGCTGCTGGTGTAACTTCAGGAGCAGGATTAAACGGAGATCAAACTTCAACCCTCCAATATTTTTCAACCCTTTCAAGCCAGCATGGAATGATTTGGGTTGGTTTAGATGCACCTTACAATGACCAAAAAAAGGGTGTAAATCGTCTTGGTTGTCAGCTTGGGGTTACAGCTTGCAGTCCAGACGGTAAAGTCCATACCACAGATATTGAAAGCTCAAAGTACTTGGCTCGTAGAGTATTCAATATAACCAAAAAACTCTGCACCGGAACATAACAAGCATGGAGACTTGAAATGAATAAAGAGATTACAGGTGGCTGCTGTTGTGAAAGTGTAGCCTTTAAACTTAAAGATGACTTCGGTAAGTTCTTCTTTTGTCACTGCGAACAGTGCCGAAAGCTCACAGGTTCGGCTCATGCATCGAACTTGTTTACTTCTACTTCAAACATCGAATGGATTAAAGGGGAAGACAAAATAAAGCGCTATGACCATCCTACACGTTCATTTTCTAAGGCATTTTGCATAGATTGTGGTTCAGGTTTACCGTTTCAGACTCAAAGTGGAAAATTTCTGATTGTTCCTGCTGGCTCTTTAAACGAAGAACCGTCAAAGAGCCTTGATGCTCAAATATTTTGTGCAGAGAAGACTGAGTGGCATAAAGCAGGGTTGCAGGCAGTTAAGATGGAAGGCTTCCCAAAATAAACATAACAATAAATTCAAGCAGATTCGCAACGCTTGGCACTTCCGGTTTGAATCGGCTTAAGTGTTTACAGCACAATGCTCTAGGTAGGTGGTAGCGTTGCTCACTACTGAATTTGGCGTTAGGCTCTTAAGGAGAAGCAAGTATTATTGAATTAATTACTATATGACCATAAACTAGAAATACACTCAAGCTCTCTTAAAAGCAGGTTAGACTCCCTAACAGCTAAGCGGTATAATGGACTTGTTTGGTTTTAAACATAACAAGGCGGTTAAGGCGGATTCACAATGCTTGGTGCTTACACGTCAACTCAACTTAAGTGTATACAGTGTTCTCTTCGCTCACAATTCTGGCCAACTATTATGTTAGATGCCTAAGAGATTTTCAGTGCAAAATTCTATTCCCGAGTTAATTACCGACAATTTGATTATTACAGTTCTTAAACCTGCTGATTTTCGTCTTTTGTCTTCGTATGAAAAAGAAAATCGAGAGCACTTATCTAAGTGGGAACCAATACGAAAACAAGGTTATTTCACTGATGAGGCTGCCAAAAGTCGTATTGAATTAAGCTTTGATAGTTTTAAATTAGGCTCGTTTATTCCATTTGTTGGTCTTGATAAATCTGGCTCTAAAGTTATTTGTACTTGTAATTTTTCAAATATTGTTCGAGGTGTTTTTCAAGCCTGTCATATGGGCTACTCAATTAACGCGCGAGATGAAGGAAAGGGCTTAATGTTTGAAATGCTTCAAGCATCAATAGAGTACACTTTTTCCCAATTAGAATTACACAGGGTAATGGCGAACTATATTCCTTCAAATAAACGCAGTGAAAAACTATTAACTAGACTCGGCTTTGAACAAGAGGGGCTTGCTAAATCATATTTAAAAATAGCTGGTACATGGCAAGATCATGTTTTAACATCAAAAATCAACCCGAGTCATATCGGCATATAGCAAGGCATTCAAGTCGAACTCGTAACAGTTGAATTAAAAAAGTTCTGACTCACGAAGGAAATGTACAACTCGGAAGAGTACTTTGATACCTTCGGTGATACGGCCGATTCGTACCGCAAAAAACTTTTACTAACTGACTACAAGAATGTGGCTTCAGGCTTCTACTGGACTGCTATTACACCCACGGGTGATGATACTATATCCATATCGGCAAACGATCAGCGTATGGATATCTCAACTGCCATAACCGTAAATGGGGAGCTGCTTTTAGCTGATGATAACCCCTTTGCCTATGTTGCAAGAATTGTGTACTTCAGCGATGGAAAGCATGGTGTTAGTGATAAATACGATCTTGGTAATGTAAGATGTATTAGAAAAAACACGCAGTAGTTGTAAAGCCAGTTCAGCATATGGTTGGTTATCCATAGCTATCTGTTAATATCAGATATGGAATTTTGCATTAGGCTAGCTGCACCTAACAAGCGCTTTAAGCGGGCGTTATGTAATATAGTTAAGAGGTTAAAATCACCATAAATTTACAAATGATGTAAGAATGATTGGAGATATGCATGGATCAGACGAAACGACACTTTCTTGTAGTAGCGGCAGCATCGAGAGGGGCGAGGTTCTTTATTAAAAAAGCCTTGAGGGAAGGTCATGATGTAACAGGGATTTGTAGAGCTGAAGATGATCAGAGAGCTTTAGAACGTCTTACTCAATTGTTAGAAGAAACGAAACTTGCAGATGGTGGCGTTCAAGCTAGCGAAACTGCCGGTAAACTAAATGCCAGTAATAGCAACATAGTGCTCTCAGAAACATATAAAACGCTTCTGGAAAAAGATGTAACTATTGATGCAGTTTGTTGTTTTGTTGGGGTGAAAAAGTTAGGTGATATGCTTAGCCATAAACATCAGATTTATACGAAAACAGTTAATGCTATTGTTGAGGGCATGCGACAGAGTCGTTGGGCCGAAATGTTTTTTCATAGTTCTTCGGGGAGTGAAGGAATTCCAGGTGAAAACTTTCGTCAATTACCAGAAAATTATAGTCCAAAATGGCTATTGAATCCGTTCTTGAGACTTCCAGCGGTTACCGACATTCTCAAAAGCGAAGAGATTCTTGCAAAAGCTCATTTACAAGGTATGAATTTTGTAATCTTCAGACCTGCTTTTTTAACAAAAAAACCAGCACAAAGACAATATGGGTATTGTTTTGATACGACGGGATTAGACAAAGAAGAACTTCCCTTAAGAAATACGACGATGTCTATAAGTAGAGAAGATGTGGCAGAGGAAATCTTACGTGTTGCAACACTACCTGCTAAGGAACGCGAAAAATGGCATGGCCATGGAGTATATCTGGCAGATATGAAGAAGCGCTTCCTTAAGAATAGAAAATAGGAGTAAATGCGTAGAAAAATACGCAATATAAACATTGCTAGAGTTTGTCCATCATTTATAAAAAGTAAAGAAACATAACCAGCGCTTACTCCTGACTGTCGCAGATGGAATTTATCGTTATTGGAGTGGTAGAAAATGTTTTCAAAAAATATCACCCTATAGCTCAATATATTACGGCATATTAACTCGTGCTGTTCCCATCAATATAACGGAGGAATTTCGCCAATAGAAGCGGAGAAACAATATCAGAAAACTTATAACGTGCTGGCAAATTTTAGTAGACCACTACAATTAGCCGCTGCACTATTGAGCAACGGCTTTTGATAAATGACTATACTTTTTGAAAGACGAGCGTAGCGTTGGTGCCACCGAAGCCAAAGCTGTTAGACATCATAGTCGTGGTTTCTATATCTAGCTTTTCTTGTAGGATCGGCAGACCAACTGCATTTTCATCTAGGTTTTCGATATTCGCCGAAGCGGCTAAGAAGTTTTCTTTCATCATAATTAGTGAGTATATGGATTCATGGACGCCAGCGGCACCTAGAGCATGGCCGGATAGTGATTTGGTGGCGCCGATATGCGGCATGTTGTCAGCACTGAAAACGGTTTTTAGTGCTTCTAGCTCTTTTACGTCTCCTACGGGAGTAGAGGTACCGTGAGTGTTGACGTAATCTATTTTACCTTTTACCTCTTCCAGTGCCTGCTGCATACAGCGTACTGCGCCTTCACCAGAGGGGGCGACCATATCGTAGCCGTCTGAGGTTGCGCCAAAGCCGACAATTTCCGCGTAGATTTTCGCGCCTCTATCAACAGCATGTTGATATTCTTCTAGCACTAATATGCCACCGCCACCTGCGATTACGAACCCGTCTCTATCGGCATCATAGGTGCGTGAGGCTTTGGTTGGGGTGTCATTGTATTTGCTGGACATAGCACCCATGGCGTCAAAGAGTATAGACATGGTCCAGTGTTCTTCCTCACCACCTCCAGCGAATACGGTATGGTGACGGCCAGCGCGGATTAGGTCTGCGGCATGACCTATGCAATGTGCACTGGTTGAGCATGCTGAGCTAATAGAGTAGCTGGTACCTTGAATGCCAAACATGGTTGATAGACAGGCAGAGGTTGTGCTACCCATGGTTTTGGGGACAGCATAGGGGCCTACACGCTTTACACCGCGTGATTTAGCTATCTCTGCGGCGAGTACGTTATTCTCTGGTGAACCACCACCAGAACCGGTGATAAGACCGACTTTGGGGCTCTTAATTTCTTCTGCGTCTAGTCCAGCATCTTCAATGGCTTGTTGCATTGCGATGTAGCTAAACGCCGCAGCATCTCCCATAAAGCGAAGTTGTTTGCGATCAATAAGCGCTTTTTGGTCTATTTCTACTCGACCTGCAATCTGGCTTCGCAGACCTATTTCTGCATAGTCTTCGCAAAACTGAATGCCAGATTTTCCAGCTTGTAGACTTTTGGTGACTTCTTCAACATTGTTTCCCAAGCTGGAGACGATTCCCATGCCTGTGATGACGACTCTACGCATTATTCTATATCCTTAGTATTTAATAGATGGAGTGGCTTAACGGTTGCTGTTTTTTAGGCTTCTTCACCAAACAAACCGACTTTTAAGTCTGTCATGGTGTATATTTCTTCCCCGTCTAATAGCACTCTTGCATCGGCTATGCCCATGTATAAGCGACGTGAGATAACGCGCTTCATATTGACTTCATAGCGAACTTGCTTTGCGGTCGGTTCTACTTGACCGGTGAATTTCACCTCGCCAACACCAAGGGCACGACCTTTGCCGGGGCCACCTAGCCATGAGAGATAAAAGCCAACCATTTGCCAAACTGCATCTAGCCCTAGGCAGCCTGGCATGACGGGATCACCCTTAAAGTGACATTGGAAAAACCAAAGATCAGGGTTTACATCTAGCTCAGCGATAATTTGTCCTTTGCCATATTCACCACCGTTATCGTCTATTTGAGTGATGCGATCAAACATCAGCATAGGCGGAAGTGGTAAACGTGAAATATCTTGTCCTTCTAGCTCGCCGTTACCGTGGGCGATTAGGTCTTCATAACTGTAACTACTTTGTTGTTTCATTGTCTGTATTTCTAAATTTATATGGGTTAAGGTATTATTTAAGTATCTATCAAGAGCAGATTACATTTAAACCGAAAAAATGCAAGTTTGTGCTGTTACATTAGCGTATTTATGGTTGATATCTGATTCCTTTGTGGTTCGGGTGAATAATTTCTCGCTTATTCATCACTAGGCTACCAGTTAAGAATGTTTGCATAAGCCATTTAACACTAACTCTTTGTAACTCACCACACCGTGAATGATGCCGCCTTTTATCACTGGGGCTATATTTAGATCAAATTGCTCAAACAGTCGAGCACAGTAGCGGATGTCCATATCTGGGCGTACAGAGATAACCGGTTTGGTCATGACCTCATAGACATTGACTCGGTTAGCTGATTTGTTTTTTGCCAGCACTTGTTTGGCGATATCAGAGAGTAGCAGTATGCCGTACTCATCATCTTCATTGCGCTGTGCGACAATAAGGCAATGGGCATCGTTTTCCATGGCGATAATACTAGCTTCTGCAATGGTTGCCATGCCATCGACCATGGTGTACTTGTTTGACATCACATCACTGATGCGAACGATTGGTATTTTACTCATAGCTCACTCCCGACCACAGGGTTTAGTTTTTCGATTTGATGGGCGACTCCCACAGCATCTTCCACGTCTATTTGAAAGGCAATACCGGCACCAGATTTGACATCAAACTCTCCGACTTCACATATCGTCTCTAAGATTTCTCTGCTTAAATGTTCTTCTACAAGAAACAGAATCACGTCACGTTGGGTCACTAGGTTTAGTCCAAAAAAGGTCTTAGTTGAGTCAACGCCTTCACCCCGTGCACTGTTGATGACCGTAGCGCCAGTGGCGCCTTGCTCTCGTGCTGCATCCATGACAGCATCGGTCTTATCGTTGGGAATGAACGTACAGATTAGTTTAAAGTGCATTTTTAGTTCCTCTCAATTCTCATCAATTCTCAATTAGTTTTCAGACTGTCGTTTGCTCTGTCTCGCGGTTCGCCATTGTGATAACTGTGCATAGCACATGACAGCTATTATTGGGAAAAGGCTAGCAAAAGCGATAAGCCCAAAGCCATCCAGCACTGGATTTCTACCCGGTACGGTAGAGGCTAGCCCTAAACCCAGTGCAGTGACGATAGGCACGGTGACGGTCGATGTAGTGACCCCACCGGAGTCATAAGCCAGTGCGATAATTGACTTCGGTGCAGTTAAACTTTGTAAAATCACTGCGATATAGCCAACGATAATATACCAATATAGCGGAGTGCCGCTGACTATTCTATAAGTACCAATAGAGATGCCGATGGCAACGCCAATAGCGACAGCTATGCGGAGACCGCTTGTGCTAATGGTGCCGCCAGATACTTGATTTGCTTTAATTGCCACCGCTAATAGTGATGGCTCAGCGATAGTTGTCGCAAAACCTATAGCAAAGGCAAATAGGTAAACCCAGCGATATTGCCACCAGTGCAATTGTAGTTGCTCCCCCGTGGCAGATATCTGACCGGTAAACGAAGGTTCAGTTAATTGCTCTGCCATTAGTCGACCGAGAGGAAACAGCGCTTTTTCTAAGCCATACAAAAAGAATGTAAGGCCAATGATGACGTAGATAAAACCAACAATGACTTGCGGTAAATTGACGATAGCGCGGCGCAAAACAAGGAGTTGAAAGCCAAATATGATGACGGCAATCGGCACCACGTCTTTTACGGTTGCGAGCAAGCTATAGAGCAGATCAAAAATCATTGTACTACCATCATGCCATAAGCCATAACAGCGATCATAGGGGTGAGTGAAGCAAAGGCGATTAAGCCAAAGCCATCGGTGACCGGGTTTCTGCCTTGGATAGAGTTTGCTAGTCCTACGCCTAATGCGGTGACCAGTGGGACGGTAATAGTAGAGGTAGTGACTCCGCCGGAGTCATAGGCGATGCCAATGATCTCGGCAGGGGCAAAGAAAGTCATTATCACTACACCTATATAGCCGCCGGTAATCATATATTGAATAGGCCAGCCACGGATAATGCGCAGTACACCAATGAGAATGGCGAAGCCGACCGATAGAGCCACAGTCATGCGTAGACCAAAGGCATAGCTGGTCTTCGCCTTGGCATTATTTTCTATAATGCCGCCATCAGCAGCGACTCTGGCAGCCTCATCTGCCACGGCAATTAATGCGGGTTCCGCGACGGTAGTACCAAACCCCAGTGAGAAGGCAAAAAGCAATAACCAAAACAAGCTGCCTTTGCGGGCAAAATCATACGCCATGCTCTCACCAATGGGAAACAGCCCCATCTCTAGGCCACGAATAAAGAGGGTTAGTCCTAGGGCGACAAAAAGCCCGCCAATAAAGATTTCATCGAGATTGGGAATAGGCTGACGCAGAATGACTAATTGGAAAAAACCAATAACCAAAATAATGGGTAGCAAGTCTTTGCTGCTGTTTAAAAAACCGAAGACAAAGGATTTCAAATTACAACACCGATTCAGTCATGAGCTAGTACTCCCTAGGTTGCCTGTATTATCTGACGTTATATATAGTGGCTCAGTCATTATAATATCACAATGTTTTTTACCAATAGTTGTTATTGCGACTAAGCTATTGTAAATAATCTATTATCCACTCCTAGCCCTATCTGTCTGTGGTGAATTGGTATTTTTGAGGCATATATGAAATCATGTTTGAACGTCTATTGAATAGCGAGTCTTATTTTCAGTGATATTACTTACTGAACAGCATATCAGCATGATTTTGCAATAGATTTAACAAAGCCTGTCCTGCGTTAGAGAGTGTTCTTTCACTATGATTGATAACACCGAGATGACGACATAGATGTAGCTCCGTGGTTAATATCGTTAACCGATCATCTAACATCGTTTGAGGCAATATTGACCAGCCATAGCCAGCGATAATTAGCATTTTTATAGTTTCTAGATAGTTGGTATGTATCGCTACTTTTGCGCTGAGTAGCCGCTCTGACAATGCAGTACTGAGTATGTTATATGTATAAGTATTTACCTCTGGCAATACGCTGGGATGATCGGCAATTTCTGCGACAGAAGGCTGTCGCTTTGTTGTCAGAATATGATCGTTTGCCACCACTATGCTTAGTGGGTCTTGCCACAATAGTTGCGAACTTATTTTCTCGGGTAAGCTATCTGCTAAGGTCACAATCGCCAACTCATAGTCACCTTTCTCTATCCCGTGAGAGGCCTGTTCAGAGTCTACAAAGTGTAGGTCTAAGGTCACAGCAGGGTATTGCTGACGGAATTGCTTCAGGATAGGTGGCAAGCGGTGCAGGCCGATATGGTGACTGGTTGCTATACTTAGCTCTCCGGTGACCATGGATTTTAAGTTGCTGGCATGGCGTTGCATATCGGTGCTGGCTTGGTATATCGTTTCGGCTTTGCCTAGCAAAGATTGTCCCGCTGGAGTTAGAGATAGGTTTTTGTGAACGCGATCAAAGAGACGAACATCTAATTGTTCCTCAATTGATTTGATGCGCTTGCTCACCGCAGGCTGGGTTATGTGCAGATGTTTGGCCGCTGCAGAGAAAGAGCCGTATCTGGCAACAGTGATAAAAGCGTGTAGATTTTGCAGGTCTATCATGGGGATTCACTATGTAGATTAATCATTCCTAATAGGAATGCATTTAATAAAAATTATAAATTGGATTTATAGTGTAGCCAAGTCTACACTGTGTTGCGTAAAATAATGATTATGGTTTTATAGAGAATTTTATAGATTGAATGATTTGTTGGTGCTAAAAGCAAAATTAGTGATAGGCGTCATTGTGAACATAGAAATTAAGGAATAAAAATGGCAGGGAAAACCCTTTACGATAAAGTTTTTGATGCGCATGTGGTGCGCAGTGACGAAGGCGATGAGAACGGCAACGGTACATGTTTGCTATATATAGACCGCCACCTAGTCCATGAGGTCACCTCACCTCAAGCATTTGAGGGTTTGGAGTTAGCAGGGCGTGCACCGTGGCGCATTAGCTCTATGGTGGCTGTGCCAGATCATAATGTACCGACTACGGGTTTGGAAAAAGGCATTGAAGATCCGGTGTCTAAAATACAAGTAGAAACGCTAGGCGCAAACTGTGAGCGCTTGGGCATTACCGAGTTTGGCTTGGGTGATGTGCGTCAGGGCATTGTGCATGTAATGGGCCCAGAGCAGGGCGCAATTCTACCAGGAATGACAGTAGTTTGTGGGGATTCGCATACCTCAACGCACGGCGCATTTGGCGCATTAGCGCATGGTATCGGTACCTCTGAGGTTGAGCATGTAATGGCGACCCAGTGTTTGATACAAAAGAAAATGAAAAATATGCGTGTCACTGTTGATGGCAAAGTAGGCGCTGGTGTGACTGCTAAAGATATTGTGCTGGCGATTATTGGTGAGATAGGCACAGCTGGCGGCACAGGTTGCGCTATCGAATTTGCTGGTGAGGCGATTCGTGATCTCAGTATTGAAGGTCGTATGACTGTCTGTAATATGGCGATTGAGGGCGGTGCTCGTGCTGGAATGATCGCGGTAGATGACAAAACTATCGAATATGTTAAAGGCCGTCCATACGCGCCGACAGATGAGGAATGGGAGGCAGCTGTTGCCGAGTGGCAGACTCTGCATTCTGATGAAGATGCTGAGTTCGATATAGAAGTAGTAATCCCAGCGACAGATATCCAACCACAAGTAACATGGGGAACCTCTCCTGAGATGGTAGTGCCAGTAGCGGGGGTAACACCAGACCCAGTTGCGGAAAGCGATGCGGTGAAATCTGGCGCTATTTCTGCTGCGTTAGCTTATATGGGCTTAGAGGCCAATACGCCAATTACCGAGATTACTGTTGATAAAGTATTCATTGGCTCTTGCACAAACTCTCGCATAGAAGACTTGCGCGCAGCAGCTGAGGCCGTGAAAGATGGTAAGGTTGCCGATAACGTGAAGTTAGCAATGGTAGTGCCAGGCTCTGGTTTGGTAAAACAGCAAGCAGAAGCAGAGGGACTTGATAAAATATTCACCGCCGCTGGTTTTGAATGGCGCGAGCCAGGTTGTTCCATGTGTTTGGCAATGAATGCTGACAGGTTAGAGCCGGGTGAGCGCTGTGCATCGACCTCAAATAGAAACTTTGAAGGTCGCCAAGGGCAAGGTGGTCGCACCCATTTAGTTAGTCCAGCAATGGCAGCGGCAGCGGCAATACATGGTCATTTTGTAGACGTGAGGGCAGTATAATGGAAAAATTTACCGTACATAAAGGTCTTGCTTTGCCTTTAGATAGAAGCAATGTAGATACCGATGCGATTATCCCTAAGCAGTATTTGAAGTCCGTTAAACGTACGGGTTTTGGGCCAGCGTTATTTGATGACTGGCGCTATTTAACACCGGGTGAGCCGGGTATGAACTTTAGCAATCGCCATATAAATAACGACTTTGTGCTGAACAAACCGCGTTACAAAGGGGCGACAGTACTATTGGCGAGAGATAACTTCGGTTGTGGTTCTTCACGCGAACATGCAGTTTGGGCATTAGCAGAGTATGGCTTTAGAGCAGTTATTGCGCCGAGTTTTGCAGATATTTTTTATAACAATAGTTTTAAGAATGGTTTTTTACCTATTGCACTTTCATCGGATATTGTAGAAAAGTTGTTTCAAGCGACAGAAGCCAAAGAAGGTTATGAAATCACCGTTGACTTAGAAAATCAGCAAGTAAAAACCCCAGATGGTGAGGCCTATGATTTTGAGCTAGATAGTTTCCGAAAGCATTGTCTGTTAAACGGTTTAGATGATATCGGTTTAACCCTACAGCATGCCGAAGATATAAAAGCATTTGAAGCAAAACGCTCAGCTGAAGCACCTTGGTTATTTCGCTAAGTTAGTGTTAAAAACATCATAATAGAGATTGGCGCTTCATCGGTGCTATGTTCCGATAATGTGCTGCAATAGATAAGGATAAATTATGTCAAAAAATATATTAGTACTACCCGGTGATGGGATAGGCCCTGAGATTATCGCAGAAGCGGTAAAAGTTCTAGATGCCATACAGCAAACCAGCAGTCTAAACCTGCGTCTTGAGTACGGTGTATTAGGCGGCTCGGCGTATGATGCTGAGGGCAGCCCTTACCCAGAGTCTACTCAGAGTCAGGCGAAAGGCGCAGATGCAGTATTGTTAGGCTCGGTAGGTGGCCCACAGTGGGATAACCTAGACAGACCATTGCGCCCAGAGCGTGGTTTGCTGGGCATTCGTAAAGACATGGGGTTATTTGCTAACCTACGTCCGGCGATTTTATATGAAGAGCTGGCGGACGCTTCTACTTTAAAACCAGAAGTAGTGGCGGGTTTGGATATTCTGATTGTTCGCGAATTGACAGGTGGCATATACTTTGGTCAGCCGCGTGGTATAGAGACTTTGGCAAATGGTGAGAAGCGTGGATATAACACCATGGAGTACACAGAGTCAGAGATTATCCGTATCGGTAAGGTCGCGTTTGAAACCGCTCAAAAGCGAGGTAAAAAACTCTGTTCAGTGGATAAATACAATGTACTAGAAGTCACCGAGATGTGGCGCAATATCATGGATGAGCTAAGCAAAGACTATCCAGATGTCGAGCTATCTCATATGTTGGTAGACAATGCCGCAATGCAGCTAGTGCTAGATCCTAAGCAGTTTGACGTGATAGTTACCACCAATATGTTTGGCGATATCTTATCTGATCAAGCCTCCATGCTAACAGGCTCTATCGGCATGTTGCCATCGGCCTCTATGAACGAGTCAAAACAAGGCCTATATGAACCAAGTCATGGTTCAGCACCTGATATTGCCGGTAAAGGCATAGCCAACCCACTGGCCACCATACTCTCAGCGGCAATGATGCTGCGCTATAGCCTAGATGCCGCAGACCAAGCAGCGCGCATAGAAGCGGCAGTAAAAGCGGTGCTATCAGCAGGGCTACGTACTGCGGATATTATGCAAGAGGGAATGAGCCGAGTCTCTACCTCTGAAATGGGTGATGCAGTCGTTAAAGCGATGAAATAAACCACTCCTCAGCCCCGCAGAAATGCGTTATTCCTGCGGGGCTGCCTCAGTTATGTCAATAGAACTATCAAAGAGCAGATTATGACAACTATGTCGACAACCCCATTATGGCAACCCACCACTGAGCAGATACAGTCCACAAGACTGTGGGAATTTATGCAGCAGATGTCACAGCAGACAGGTTTGCCGATGCTAGATTACGAGGCGCTATATCAATGGTCGATAGATCAAAGTGAAGACTTCTGGTCAAGCCTTTGGGACTTTTCTGGGGTGATAGGAGAAAAAGGCCAGCGCATATTAGTTGATGGCGATGACATAGAAAAAGCTCAGTGGTTTCCAGATGCTAAAGTTAATTTTGCTGAAAATCTGCTCAAATACGCGACTGAGAAACCACAACAAACCGCTATCTATTTTCAGGCGGAAAACAAAATAAGCCGTGAGATCAGCTATCAAACCTTGCTTGGTGAAGTGACCATGCTCGCACATTGGATGCGTAGCATAGGAGTCATCAAAGGAGATCGCGTAGCGGGCTACTTACCCAACAGTCCAGAAGCTATTATAGCAATGCTAGCTACCGCCAGTATCGGTGCCATATGGACATCGACCTCACCTGATTTTGGCAAAGAGAGCGTGATCGAACGCTTTGGGCAGACTCAGCCCAAAGTGCTATTTTGCGTAGATGGCTATTATTACAATGGCAAGGAGCAGTCCTGTAGGGACAAAAACCACGCGGTAGTTGACGCAATAGACAGTATTAGCCATGTTGTCGAAACATCGCTAATTGCTAATAGCAGTGTGGCAATGGCAAACTGCCGTCTAGACCTATTGTCGTGGCAAGATATTGTTGCTGGAAAGCTCTTAGCTGATAATGGCAGGCAATCCAGCGAAGCACCAACGCTGCAATATGAGCCCTGCGGATTTAATGACCCGCTGTACATTCTCTACTCTTCAGGCACCACCGGTAAGCCCAAATGCATTACTCATAAAGTCGGTGGCGTGCTGCTGCAACACCTCAAAGAACATCAGTTGCAAACAGACGTTAGAGAAGACGACAAACTATTTTACTTCACCACCTGCGGTTGGATGATGTGGAACTGGCTAGCCACAGGGTTAGCCAGCGGAGCCTCACTAGTGCTCTATGACGGTTCACCATTTGCACCCTCTGGAAATGTACTTTGGGATTATGCCGATAAAATTGGCATAACGCAGTTTGGCACCTCTGCCAAATATATAGACGCCATGAAAAAACACAAAGTGCACCCCATGCAAACGCACGAGTTAAGTGAGCTAAGAACCATTTGCTCTACAGGCTCAGTGCTGTCACCGGAGAGTTTTGAGTTTGTCTATGCAGAGATAAAAAAAGACCTCTGTCTATCCTCAATATCAGGCGGTACAGACATCGTTTCATGCTTTGTATTGGGTTGCCCGATACGTCCGGTATATGCTGGAGAAGTGCAAGCCCGGGGCTTGGGTATGGCGGTGGAAGTGTATGATACCGATGGCAAGGCCGTAACAGGTGAGCAGGGAGAGATGGTATGCGTGCAAACCTTCCCATCGCAACCCGTGTACTTTTGGGGTGATGGCACCGGTGAAAAATATCATAATGCTTACTTTGCTGAATATGACAATATCTGGTGTCATGGCGACTACATAGCCATTACCGACAATGATGGAGTAGTAATCTATGGTAGGTCTGATGCCACATTAAACCCAGGAGGAGTGAGAATAGGCACTGCTGAAATCTACCGCTATGTAGAACAATTAGAGGAAGTTATAGAAGCCATCGTGATTGGGCAGGATTGGCGAAATGATGTCCGTGTAGTGTTGTTTGTCGTGTTAGCTGAGGGCTACGAGCTAACCCAAGA
>CAKMZF010000053.1 GCA_929200405.1 uncultured Gammaproteobacteria bacterium
GGAATATACAAACTTGATGGTAATACTCTCTGACCAACAGCAATAAAATAGACTTTTATTAATTTTAGTTGTTATTTTGTTTTTTCAGAATCTGTATTACATTATTTAAGTGATTTTTTTCTGTTAATAAGTAAGATATAAACAAAGAATAAGCTGTGTAAAACTAGATGAGTTATCCACAGAGAATTAAATTAACTAAATACTTCTCTAAGTTATCCACAGGGAACTAAAAAGTTATACATTGATTTATGCCTATTGCTAAATGATAGTTATATGAAATATTTGCATTTTTTATTTTTTATTCAGGTAAACTATTCACTACATAAACAACAATCTTATATATAAATAATATGATTATAAATACAACTAAAGAACAGCTTCTAGGATTAGTCCAAAACGTTATAGGAGTAGTCGAGAAGAGAAATACCAATCCTATACTCGCTAATATACTTTTTGAGCTTGATGATAATAAAATACGTTTAACCGCTACCGATACTGAAATACAAATTAAAGCATCTGATTTATTAGATTTCTCAGGTAGTGAGAGTATTTTATTTACCGTTCCTGGTAAAAAATTAGCTGACATATTGAAATCATTCCCAGATCAAGCAGCAATAGCTCTGCATATTGAAAATAATAATGTCAAATTGAGCAGTGGAAGTTTTAAAGTAAATTTATATGCATTACCAGCTTCACAGTTTCCAAATTTAACTGGTTTAGACACTAACACCAGCATTGAAATAGCCGAAAAAGAGTTAAAAAAACTTATTGATTCTGTTCATTTTGCAATGGCAAATCAAGATGCCAGATATTTCTTAAATGGCATGCTGTTAGAAATAAAAGATGGCAGATTACGTTTAGTGGCTACTGATGGCCATAGAATGGGTGTTATCAATAGTGAAGTAAGTGTTGAAAATTCTGAAAATGGTCAATATATTATTCCAAGGAAAGCAATCGGTGAAATAAGTCGATTACTTCAAGATGGAGAGAGATCATTAAAAATCGAGCTAGGTAAAAATGCCTTAATGATCTCAATAGGCGATATTGAATTTTCCTGTCGCTTAATTGATGGTAAATATCCGGATTATGAAAAAGCCATTCCAACACAAAATAACCTTGAAATAATAGCTGATAAAATTCAGCTTAAAGCAGCTTTACAAAGAGCTTTGATACTAGCGGATGAAAGACGTGCTGCTAAACTAAAGTTAGAAGAATGGAAATTATACATTGAGTCAACTAGCAATGAACAAGATAGTGCTCAAGAAATAGTAGAGATTAATTACCAAGGTGAAGCTTTTGAAACTGGCTTTAATTTAAGTTACTTATTAGATGTTCTTAACGTTATTGAAAGCGAAGTGGTGCATATGAAATTCAAAGATGGTAGCAGTACTTGTCAAATAACAGGCTCGCCAGCGACAGGCCAATATATGGTCAGTCCAATGAGAATTTAAAACACTTTTTCTAAAAAATTGTAATCACATCAGTTTATTTTGAGTTTATCAGAGGTAAAACTTAGCGGTTTTCGTAATTTAACGGAAACTGATGTTAAATTCCATGAAAATTGGAATGTAATAACCGGTGATAATGCAACTGGAAAAACCAGTCTTCTTGAAGCTTTATATTACCTTGGTAGAGGGAGATCTTTTCGGGCTAAAAATCCCAGTGAAATGATCCAACAACAACAAAATGAGCTTGTTGTTTCTGGTGCTGTATCTATTTACCAAGAGTCTGTTCGTATAGGAATTAAACGTGATAAACAAAGCACATTAGTTCGTATAAATGGTGAAACTACTTCTAGTGCAGCGCAATTAGCAAGATATATTCCCATTCTTTTTATTGGTCCAGAAAGTCACAAATTAATTACCGAAGGTCCCGCTGTTAGGCGAAAATTTATGGATTGGGGCGTTTTTCATCTCAATGAAAATTTTCTACCTATCTGGCAGCGCTATCAAACAGCATTAAAACAAAGAAATGCACTGCTAAGAAATAATAATCAAACCTTACCAGCAAGTTTAAACAGCTGGCATATCACATTGCAAGACACTGCAGATCAAATCGATGTAATGCGTGAAGAGTTTATTATGATGCTTGAGGAAGCATTCAGCAAAGTATTACAAATTTTATTACCAGAGATTGAAATTGCTTTGAGCTATAAAAAAGGCTGGGGAGATAACGAGCTCGCTACGATTCTTGACAACGAATGGCAGAGTGATTGCAGCTATGGGCATACTCGTTCTGGTCCGCATCGTGCTGATATACAAATGAAAGTCAATGGTAAACCAGCAGCTGAGCGATTATCAAAAGGACAATTAAAATTAACATCAATTGCATTATTGATTTCACAAAGCTATGTGTTTGGTGAAACGGCAGTTAGTCAGCTGTTGCTTTTAGTCGATGATTTACCGGCTGAGCTAGATGCCCAAAACAGAGATATTGTTTTGAATTTATTCGCCCAGTTAGATGCGCAATTATTTATCACAGCAACGGATATTGATCTGTTGCCTATGCTTAAAAAACAGCAGCATAGCCATTTTAAGCTAGAGCAGGGAAATATAAGCCAAACGTGAAATCTAAAAGTTTCATATAAGCAGCCAAAAAAGCTGTTTAACAGGGTTTATTAAAATATCCATTCACCTACCTAATACTAAGCACAAGTCAGCAGTTAATGTGCTATAATTTTCCTTTATAAAACATATTTTCTAACCCTGAAAAAACTAGGTTTTTCTATGAGTGATGACAGTTCACATACCAATAATGATTATAACGCCTCTAGTGTACAAGTACTTAAGGGTCTTGATGCAGTCCGTAAACGTCCGGGAATGTATATCGGCGATACTGATGATGGTAGCGGCTTACACCATATGGTTTTTGAGGTTGTTGATAACTCTATCGATGAAGCATTAGCAGGCCACTGTAGCGACATTTTTGTTAAAATTCATAACGATGAGTCCATTACTGTCTCAGATGATGGTCGTGGTATTCCTGTGGATATGCATGAAGAAGGAAAGCCTGCCGCAGAAATTATTATGACGGTTCTCCATGCAGGTGGAAAGTTTGATGATAATTCATACAAAGTTTCTGGTGGTTTGCATGGTGTTGGGGTTTCTGTTGTAAATGCATTGTCAGATGAATTGGTGCTAACCATTCATAGAGATGGCAAAATCCATCAGCAAACTTATAACCAAGGCGTTGCTGTTACCGAGCTAGAAGTGATTGGTAAAACAGACACTACGGGTACTCAAGTTCATTTTAAACCCAGTCCTAGCACTTTTAATAATATCAAATTTTATTTTGATAAATTAGCCAATAGACTTCGAGAGCTATCTTTCTTAAACTCAGGTGTTCGCATCAATTTAATTGATGAACGTGATGGCAAAGAAGTTGTGTTTGAATTTGAAGGTGGTATTTCCTCTTTTATCGAATATTTAAATCAAAATAAATCACCAATACACCCTACTATTTTGCATTGCGTGCAAAACAAAGATGATATTGGAGTGGAAGTGGCATTGCAGTGGAATGATAGTTACCAAGAAAACATTTATTGTTTCACTAATAATATTCCACAACGAGATGGTGGGGCGCATTTAGCAGGTTTTAGGGCTGCAATTACCAGAACGCTAAACTCTTTTATGGAAGCAAATGGGCTACAAAAAAAATCAAAAGTTAGCACAACTGGAGATGATTCCAGAGAAGGTTTAACAGCGATTGTTTCTGTGAAAGTGCCAGATCCTAAATTTTCTTCTCAAACTAAAGATAAGCTAGTTTCTTCAGAAGTGAAAAGCGTTGTAGAGTCAGTAATGTCAGAGATGATGAATGACTTTTTGCTAGAGAATCCTCAAGAAGCAAAATCGATTACTGGTAAGATTATAGAAGCGGCAAGAGCCAGAGAAGCAGCTAGAAAAGCACGGGATATGACGCGTCGTAAAGACGCATTAGATATTGCTGGCCTACCTGGAAAGTTAGCGGATTGCCAAGAAAAAGATCCTGGTCTTTCTGAACTATTTCTAGTGGAGGGAGATTCAGCAGGTGGCTCTGCTAAGCAAGGCAGAGACCGTAAATTTCAAGCAATTTTGCCTTTGAAAGGTAAAATTCTAAATGTTGAAAAAGCTCGATTTGATAAAATGTTGCAATCGGCAGAAGTCGGTACCTTGATTACTGCTTTAGGTACCGGAATAGGCAGAGAAGAATTTAACCCCGATAAATTACGTTACCATAGAATTATCATTATGACGGATGCTGATGTTGATGGTTCTCATATCCGTACTTTGTTGCTGACTTTCTTTTACCGTCAAATGCCAGAGCTTATTGAAAGAGGTCATGTGTACATTGGGCAACCGCCTTTATATAAGGTGAAAAAAGGTCGTCAAGAGCAGTATTTGAAAGATGATGATGAGTTAAAGCAACATCTTCTGCAAAATGCGATAGATGGCGCATCCTTGCATTTTGGTAAAGATGCACCGCCATTAGTCGGCGCGGGATTAGAGTCTTTAGCCAGACAGCATATGGCTGTAGAAGCAATGATAAATCGTATGTCGTTGCGTTATGATAACGAAACCTTAAATGGGTTGGTTTATCATCCTTTAACCAGTATTGATTTATTAAACAACAAAGCTGAGTTAGATAAATGGTGTGCCAGTTTTGCTGAGGATTTAAATAAGCCTTATAAAGACCAGCAAGTTTACACCTGTGAAGCACTAGAAAGAGAAGGCAAAGATGATTGCTTGGTTGAGATTACTCGCCATTATCACGGTGTAAGTAAAACTCTGAAATATAGCAAGGAGTATTTTCAGTCACCGGAGTATGAAAAAATCCATGAACTGGCAGAGGTTTTAGCTGATGTTATTACTGAGGAAAGTGAAATTAGAAAAGGTGATAATATCCAGCCTATTTCAGATTTCTCTGAGGCGATGGAGTTCTTGATGCAAGCTGCCAAAAAAGGCATGTATATCCAGCGCTATAAAGGTCTTGGGGAAATGAATCCTGAGCAGCTTTGGGAAACCACTATGGACCCAGAGTCACGCAGGTTACTGCAAGTTAGAATAGAAGATGCGGTATCTGCTGATCAGGTATTCACGACGTTAATGGGTGATGAAGTTGAGCCTAGGCGCATATTTATTGAAAGTAATGCATTGCAAGCCAGTAATATTGACGTGTGATTTTCTTAAAATAAGTAGTAGATGAAAAAGCAGGCTTTGGGCCTGTTTTTTCATAACTGTTATTTGTCGTCAGTCAGAAAATTGTTTATTGATGAATAAAAGTCTGGGTGAGAAAAAATATTATTATGATTAGTACCAGCTAAAATAACCTGTTCACCACTCTCTTTAGGTAATGCATTCCAGAGATTATCTGTATGTTCACGAGGAATCATTTTATCGTTTTCAGCTGTTACTAATAATGTTGGCATTATTAGCTTTGGAGCTCTAAGTAATGAACGATAGCGATCTTTTAAAATAAAGCGGACGGGGAAAAAAACAAATTTACGACTAGCAATTGCTTCTATACTGTCGTAAGCCGTTATTAGTATCAGCTTATTAACGGATCGTTTAATTGCCAAATAACTGGCGACACCACTACCTAGACTTCGGCCGATAACATCTATTTGTTGATGCTGTTCATGGGCTTTATCAAATAGAGCGAGTGCATCAGAGTAAATTCCCGCCTCATTGGGAGAGCCTTGACTGCCGCCAAAACCACGATAGTTCATAAAATAAATGGTGCGATTAGGAAATTGCTGTTGAAAGCTGGCTAAATTGTGCTCTACAGATTCTGAATTACCGCCAAAATATAACAATGCAGGAGTATTTCTATGTTCCATATTTTTGGGAGAAATTTTCCAAATTTTAAGTTGAATATTTTCACTGTTTGTCTTGTTATTCAGCATAAAATGTTCGAAATTCGGGTTATTTACTGTAGGTGTTGGGTAGTAAATAAACTTTCTTTGTAAGAAAAATAATCCTATACAGCCAACCATATACAGAATGATAGCGATATAGAGAATAGATATTAAAATTTTCATAGTGTTGTTGGAAGTTCAGTCTTCAAGGATGCCTGAACTTGTTTACTAAGAGATTAATGAATTCGGGCACAGCAATTGCCATGCTTCTTACCGCTTCCGCATGGACAGGGTTGAGAGCGGCTAACTAAAGCGGTTCCTGATTTATTGAAAAGTTGTGAAATTGAGCTGTTTTTCTTTAAAGAACTAGAGCTGATAGTAGTGTTTTTTTTGGATTGTTGTTGTCGTTGAACCACAAAATCTAGTTGCCCTTGTGGCGGGGTGCGAAATGAAAAAGTTGTTTTGCCATTTGAACCAGAAACACTGATATCACCACTATTGGTAACGTCCATCCCAATCATGCAATCAATGCCTTCTTGAAAGTTACCAATAATAATGGGTAAGGCTGCTATACGTATTTTATTGGGTAGATATAAATCAATTTTGTCATCAAGACGTAGGCCTAATTTATTGACAAGATTTTGAGAAACTTGGGTGCGTGCTAAACTTAAATTCCAACCTGATTTGAAATCAATTAATTTGTCATCTGGATTTTCTGCGTTATCTGGCAGATTTTCTGCGACTTGAACATCTAAAAAGAACTGATTTAAATAACCTTGACCTGTCACGGTAAAGCCAACATATTCGCCTGAACCTGGTTCAAGGGTTGTTTGTTTATCTGTTTTTTGGTGCTTTTTATTTGCCATATCTGTTACTTTTTATTTGTTATGTATAATTATACCGAAGCTTTATTAACTATCGGTATATCATAAGCTTGTCGAGTTTTATTAAATGACCCATTGTCCAAAAAGTCTGCGCAGACATTAAAAAACTTAGCTGATAGATACATTTCATCATGAAAAATAGGCAATAAAATATGATCGGTTTCGTCTTTTAGACGAGAAGATTCGACTGTTACCTTGCCATCATTGGGTCTTGGCAATAACCATTTGGTAATCATACTTTCAGACTTGTTTCCAGCGACAGTGGCCACCGCTATATCGTCTGGTAAACTTTCAGGAAAAGTCTGCCAAATTGCATTTTTACCAGTGCTAAGATCTCTAGCTAAAGGACCATATATCATATAAAGAATGGGTACTTTAGTGAACTTATCAATGGCTTCGCTACCTTTATTTGGAGTACCTAGCAAAATCACGTTCTTTGGCTGTGGTATTTTTCGTTGCGCAATTAAACCACGCACCACCAAACCGCCCATTGAATGTGCAATGATATCGTAGTCTTCTGCTAATTCACTAGTGGATAATGTTGCTAAGGCAGCAGTAATCTTGCTAGCCATTTCATCGATTATATTTTGAAATACTTCGGTGCGCCAAGTGTAGGAGATATTAAATACGATATGTCCTCGTTGTTCAAAGTATTCTGCCATCGCCTTCATATGGCTGGCATCTCGAACAATGCCATGGGTAATAATTAATGGTCTTTTCGCCACTAGATACTCCAAATATAATAAATTTTACAGTTTTACTGAAACTATACTATCAGTAAAGTAATAGATATTGTTATATCTGCTACAGTCAGCTCAGTTATTACTTGAAAAGCCGTTGGAAGTCCTCATACTTGTACAATTCATTTCTTTTTTATAACCTAAATAGAGAGCCAATATCTTTGCTCTCCTGTATCAATTTATTAGGAGCCGACAGATGCCACTTTATGAATACCAATGTCAAGAATGTCAGCATCAGCTTGAGGTATTGCAATCGATGACAGATGCACCTTTAACAGATTGTCCTGCTTGCAATAAACCATCGTTGCAAAAAGTTGTATCTGCGGCTGGCTTTCGTTTAAAAGGCGGTGGCTGGTATGAGACGGATTTTAAATCTGGAAATAAGAAAAATATAGTTGGTAGCTCAGATTCAAGCCCAAAAACAGCCAACAAGGCTGCAGCTAGTACACCAAGTAGTTCTGCAAGTTCTAGCACCAGCACATCAACTAAGTAACCATTCGTAAATATTTGCTTTTAAATAGCTTCTAGATTAACGATAGTTATCTGATCGCAAACTAGACTAAAAGCGATTTTTAATTATTTGACCATGCTTTTTGGCTTGGTCTCCTTGCTTGTAGCGCTGTTAAATCGTACCATTTACGGTTGAATTTACACATAGACTTAAAAACACAGGATTAACCATGTATCGAACCCATACTCTTGGCGATATAGACGAAAGCTTTATCGATCAAACCGTAACCTTAAGTGGCTGGGCGCATAGAAGGCGTGACCACGGCGGGGTAATTTTCATAGATTTGCGTGATCGATATGGCATGGTACAGGTGGTGATAGATCCTGATACAGAAGCCGCTTTTGCTGATGCTGAAAAGGTCAGAAATGAGTTTGTAGTCCAAATAACAGGTCGTGTTCGTAATCGTCCAGAAGGTACTATTAACAGCAATTTGAAATCTGGAAAAGTTGAAGTACTAACCAAAGATTTAAAAATATTAAGTCGCTCTGAACCGATTCCATTCCAACTAGATGATACGGATACTGGTGAAGATGTTCGCCTAAAGTATCGTTACTTAGATTTACGTCGTCCTGAAATGCAGCAGAAAATGATTTTGCGCAGCAAAGTCAATCAGAACTTTAGAAACTTCTTAGCAGCCAATGATTTCTTAGAAATGGAAACACCGATGTTGACTAAGGCAACCCCGGAAGGCGCTAGAGACTATCTTGTACCCAGTCGTACTCATAATGGTAGCTTCTTTGCATTACCACAGTCACCGCAGTTGTTTAAGCAGCTGTTGATGATGGCGGGTTATGATCGCTACTATCAAATAGTGCGCTGCTTTCGTGATGAAGACTTACGTGCGGATAGACAACCTGAATTTACCCAACTGGATTTAGAAACAACTTTTTTAGATGAGTCTGAAATTACCGACCTAATGGAAAGAATGTTAAGAGAAGTATTTAAAACTTCCATTGATGTAGATCTCGGTGATAGCTTTCCAAGAATGACGTATGCTGAGGCAATGCGTCGTTATGGTTCTGATAAGCCAGATTTACGGATACCGCTTGAGTTAGTTGATGTTGCTGACTTATTAGAAGATGTTGATTTTAAAGTATTTTCTTCTCCGGCTAAAGATCCTGAAGGCCGTGTTGCCTGTCTACGTGTACCAAAAGGCGAGAAATTAAGTCGCAAAGAAATTGATCAGTATACTGATTTTGTTGGAAGGTATGGTGCTAAGGGGTTAGCATATATAAAGGTCAACGATGTGACTACTGGTGCTGAAGGCTTGCAAAGCCCAATCGTTAAATTCTTAGATGAAAAATCTATTGCTGGTATTTTATCTCGTACTGGGGCAGAAAACGGTGATTTAATATTCTTCGGTGCTGATAATGAAGATGTTGTGAACGCAGCGCTTGGCGCATTGCGAGTACAAATTGGGCAGGACTTAAATCTGTTTACTGCTGATTGGGCACCACTTTGGGTAACTGACTTCCCAATGTTTGAGTATGATAAAGATGCCAAGCGTTGGTTTGCTATGCATCATCCATTTACAGCCCCTGCGGTAGAATCTATCGAAGAGTTAAATGACCCCTCTACCCTAACCGCTAAGGCTTATGATTTGGTTCTCAATGGATCAGAGATTGGAGGCGGATCGGTGCGTATTCATACTACTGAAATGCAGGCAGCCGTTTTCAAACTATTAAATCTATCTGAGCAAGAAACCGAAGATAAGTTTGGTTTCTTATTAGAAGCACTCAAGTATGGCTGTCCACCGCATGGTGGCTTAGCTTTCGGTTTAGATCGTTTGGTTATGCTCATGACTGGTTCTCAGTCGATACGTGATGTAATTGCATTCCCTAAAACGCAAAGTGCCTCCTGCTTATTAACCCAAGCACCTGCTGGGGTATCAGAAGCTCAACTCAAAGAGCTGAATATCCGTCTGCGTAAAGTTGATTAAGTACACTTAGTTCTAATTTATGATATCTAGCCTTATCTATTATTAATAAATGATAAAGCTAGATATCAACTTTCGTTTCTCTACAATTCTATTTATCACTGCTGCTAGAACAGAACTACTGTACAATTCATTATTTCAACAGAAATATGTTCAGCAGTGTCGTCAAATGCCTAATAGCAATAAAAAACTTACTCAATCAGTGTCTATGCTCTCGGGTATAAATTATCTTAGACTAAAGATCTAGGTTTCACGTGAAACACTCTTTTCCAATTAGAGTACTTGGTATAGATCCTGGCACACAGGTCATGGGCTATGGTTTGATAGACGTAATGCCAACAAAGTGTACATTTGTGGATTGTGGTTTCATAATAACCAAGCCTAAAGAAGCTATGAGCCAACGCCTAAAAACATTGTTTTTAGGCGTTGAGGAAATCGTTCGGCAATTCAGTCCAGATGAGTTTGCCATAGAAGATGTTTTTATGAATAAAGACCCAAGAGCTACGATTAAACTTGGACAAGCTAGGGGTGTGGCAATTTGTGCAGCAGCATTGGCAAATTTACCAGTAAGTGACTATAGTCCTAGGTTGGTTAAAAAGTCAGTTGTTGGCTATGGCGCCGCTGATAAGTTGCAAATGCAGCAGATGATTAAAATCCTGCTAAAATTACCAGAGGCACCACAGTCTGATTCTGCAGATGCTTTAGCTGTAGCATTGCATCATGGTCACCAATTACAAACATCCATAAGGCTAACAAAGAAATGATATCGCAATTAACTGGAAAGCTAATTTACAGGTCTCTACCCCACCTTGTAGTAGATGTTAATGGCATTGGTTATGAAATAGAAGCAACAACTAATACATTTACAGACTTACCGGCATTAGGGGAAGAAGTCACTATATTTACGCACTTCGTGGTAAGAGAAGATGCGCAGTTATTATTTGGTTTTGCTTCACGTGAAGAACGTGATGTGTTTAGAACGTTAATAAAGATTAGCGGTGTAGGTGGCAAGCTTGCATTATCTATCCTATCCGGTCTATTGCCTGCTGAACTCGCGTCAGTGATAGAGTCGGAGGATATCGCAGCGTTGCAAAGGCTACCTGGCGTTGGCAAAAAAACAGCAGAAAGACTAATAATCGAACTTAGAGGGAAGTTAGCTGAGTTTCAGCTGACATTTACAGGCGATGTAAATGTTACAGTAGAACTTCAGGGATTAAATAGCTCAGTATCAGCACAGACGGATGCTGTATATGGACTAATTGCACTCGGCTATAAGCCTAATGAAGCTGAAAAAATGGTTAAGGCTGTGGCTTCTAGCGATATTACTGATTCTGAAACTATTATACGAAGTGCGCTTAAAAGTTTTATTCGTAAGTAATGATATAAATGCTGGATATGGTATTTAAGAGAATAAATAATGGATGATATAAAAGATAGAATAATCTCCTCAGCTCCTGTTAGAGAGGAGCAGTTAGTTGACAGGGCTGTACGGCCCAAGACCATGGATGAATATATTGGTCAGCATGCTTTACGTGAGCAAATAGAGATTTTTGTGGAGGCCGCAAGAAGGCGTGCAGAGGCTTTAGATCATGTTTTGTTGTATGGGCCACCAGGACTTGGCAAAACCACGATGGCGAATATCATTGCCACGGAAATGAATGTCAATCTAAGACAAACCTCTGGACCTGTCCTTGATAAACCCGGAGACTTGGCAGCTATATTGACTAACCTTGAAGAGAACGATGTATTGTTTATTGATGAAATTCATCGTTTGAATCCGGCTATAGAGGAATTGCTCTACCCTGCTATGGAAGACTATCAGATTGATATAATGATTGGTGAGGGCCCTTCTGCTCGCTCTATTAAATTAGATTTACCACCCTTCACTTTGGTTGGTGCAACTACAAGGGCGGGTCTTTTGACGGCTCCTCTTAGAGACCGATTTGGCATAATTCAAAGATTGGAATTTTACTCTATTCAAGAACTAGAGGCTATTGTTTTGCGATCTGCGAATTTGTTAGATGTGGATTGCGTTAGAGAAGGCGCACATGAAATAGGCAAAAGATCACGTGGTACGCCAAGAATTGCTAACAGACTGCTAAGACGCGTCAGAGATTATGTAGAGGTTAAAGGTGACGGTATCGTGACTTCTGAACTTGCTGGTTTGGCACTTGATATGCTTAAAGTAGATAAGCATGGGTTTGACGAAATGGATCGAAGATTACTGCAAACTATCTATAACCGTTTTGATGGTGGGCCAGTCGGTGTCGAAACCTTGGCTGCTGCGTTGTCTGAAGATGCAGGAACAATAGAGGAAGTGATAGAGCCTTACCTTATGCAGCAAGGTTATTTAGCAAGAACGCCTAGAGGTAGAATATTAACCAGTTTTGCCTACAGGAGTATGGGGTTAACGCCACCGGAAGTGAATACTGCTGGTAAATCTAAGCAAGATGTTTCACGTGAAACAAACAACAAAACAGATTCAGATGAGAATATCGAAGGTGGCTTGGGAATTTAGCTTGTTCAATATGGTCTTGTTTTAGAGAAGTTTATATTTAAACTCAGATATGTGTTTTTGACTTCAGTAAAATATTGAATAAGCTATAGATACTGACAGTTGTCTTCTATCCAATCTTTAGTTTCTTCTAGTAGTTCATTAATCTCTTTATTTTCGGAAGGGATTGGCTTTCCAATAACTACTTTAACGGTTCCGGGTTTCAGTGCAAAGCCTCCCTTCGGCCAATAATAACCAGCATTGTGAGATATCGGGATTATGTCTAAACCTAGATTAGATGCTAACTTTACTCCACCTGCTTTATAGTTTGCAGGTTTCGAGAAATCTTTTTGGCGCGTACCTTCGGGAAATAATAAAACGCTCTCTCCGCCTGCAGTTCTTACTTTAGCTGCTTCTAGTATTTGCTCAAATGCTTTCTGACCTTTTTTTCGATCAATAAATATCGGATTACTTGCAGCCATTCCCCATCCAAAAAAAGGAATTCGGGATAGCTCTTTTTTTGCTACCCAAACCGCATCCGGCAGGTACCAACGTAGGAATAATGTCTCCCAAGTAGATTGATGCTTGGATAGGTAGATAAAAGATTTATTTTCAGTTAAATCTAATTCTGTTTCACGTGAAACCTCCCATTTAATACCACATATCCATTTGGCGAGGTAAGTTGAAAACTTTGTCCATTGAACGCATACTTTCGAGGCTAATTTAAATGAGTGAATTCTAGCGAGTAATACAAAAGGAAAGAAGGCGAGAATGCTTAAAATAAACAATGAATAAAATAGAGTTGTCCGTAATATCTTCATAGTGCCAGAATTTGATTGTTTTTAATGAATAGTGATTAATTATAAAGTAAATTTATAAGGACGGCTTTAGGCAAATCACTTTGCATATTAATTTTGCCATTCAAATATCAAGTGACTTGTGAACACCAAGGGTCACATAATTATGAGGCTAAGAAATAATGCGTTTACTGAGCAATAGTAAACGCATTATTTTTGATGCTATCGGTGAAAAGAATATATAAATGTCTTTAGATTGATAAAGCAGATAGGTCATAATCGGTATTGGCTAGATTGGCAAAGGTATCTAATAATCCCAATCTATTCTGTCTCAGTTTTTCATCCTCTGCCATCACCATGATGTCATTAAAAAAACCGTCAACACTAGGCGCTAAGGAGGCTAGCTTAATCAGAACTTCTTGATAGTTATTTGTGGAACGTGCCTGCTCTAGCAATGGTTTTGCCTGCTGTAAGTTGTTATAAAGTGCTTTTTCAGCGACTTCGATCAAAGTAGATTCATCTACAGTGTTGCGTTGCAGATTATTGTCACGTAATAGATTATTAGCACGTTTACTGGCAGCAGCTACGGTGGCTAAATTCTGATCATCTTTTAACGTTATTAACGCTGTGAGACGTTTGGATAACGCGAGCGGATATTCAGTAGACTTCGCTTGCAGTACCGCATTTATTTGCTCTGCAGTAGCACGATTAGATTCAAAGTGACGATATCGATCTACAATAAATGCTCGCATTTTGTCACGCATAGCTTGCTGTGTTTCAGCAGAGGTTATTTGTAATTGTGCTTTAACACTCGTCTCGATGACATCGGTAAAACTTAGTGACAACTCTGCTTCTATTATGATGCGTAAAACCCCTAAGGCGGCCCTTCTAAGGGCATAGGGATCTTTTGAGCCTGTGGGGTATTGCTCTATAGAGAAAAGGCTAGCAATAGTATCTAGTTTTTCTGCTAACGCAACACAGCATGCTTCTTTGCTATTTGGGATAATATCACCAGCAAATCTGGGTAGATAGTGCTCTTCTATGCCTTCTGCAACTAGATTGCTCTCTCCCTGATGAGCTGCATAGTATTTACCCATGTTGCCTTGCAGCTCTGGAAACTCTTGAACCATATCGGTGAGCAGATCACATTTACAGAGCTGAGAGATTTTCTGAATGCTAGCAACGTCAATATTTGCATCACTGCTAGCATTGATAGTTGCGGCTAGTTCACAGGCGATTTTCTCTATTTTAGCGACTCTCTCTCCTTGGGTTCCGATATCCTTGTGGAAGACAACTTTATTTAGTTTAGGCAGTTGTTCGATTAACGGCGTTTTCTTGTCTTGTTCCCAAAAGAACTCGGCATCTGCAAATCGTGGTGATATAACTCTCTCGTTACCGGTAATAACTTGCTGAGGGTCTTCACTCTCTAAATTAGCAATTGTGATAAATCTATTGAGGTAAGTCCCTGTTTGTTTATCTTTCAATGAAAAATAGCGTTGATGTATTTCCATTGAGATTGTTAGCACTTCATGTGGTATTTTCAGAAATCGGCTATCAAATTTTCCACTTAATGCGACAGGCCATTCAACTAAGCCCGTCACCTCATTTAGTAGGCTTTCATTAGCATTCACTTCTGCGTTGTATTCCTCTTCAAGCTTTTGAATTTGTTCAGATATTTTATTTTTTCTGGATGAAAAATCAACAATAACATAGCCTTGCTCTAACTTTGCTTCGTACTCAAAAGGGTTTGCTATAAGTAGTGCCTCTGAATGGTGAATACGGTGGCCTTGTGTTTGATTGCCACTTTGAATACCAAAAACTGTGACAGGTAATACGGTTTCTCCGTAGAGTGCAATTAGCCAATGCACAGGGCGTACAAATTCATATTTCCCCTCCCCCCAGCGCATGCGTTTAGCGATAGGTAGGCTTTTCATGGCATCATCAATAATACCTTGTAGCAATTGAGTAAGGCTTTGACCCTTTTCAAATACTTCAAAACCGAGACATTCTCCTTTATCTGTGTCGATGATAATAAGTTCTTCTATACTTACCCCGACAGACTTGGCAAAGCCATTCGCTGCTGGCGTTGGATTGCCATCACTATCATAAGCGGACTTTATCGCAGGGCCACGGCGCATTGTGGTCTGATCAGGTTGAGACTCATTGACAGCAGTAAAGCTTACGGCCAAGCGTCGTGGAGTCGCATAATCTTTTCGACCTTCAGGTGAAAGTCCTAATTTTTCTAGTGCAGTGCTGATAGTGTCAGAAAAGCTTTTAGAGAGCTTTAATAAATCTTTTGGGGGTAACTCTT
>CAKMZF010000054.1:0-8836 GCA_929200405.1 uncultured Gammaproteobacteria bacterium
AGATCATTTATGGTAGCAATAGGCTTTTTAGGAATAATTAATACATGTGTAGGCGCTTGAGGAGCTATATCTCTAAACGCCAACACTGTATCAGTTTCATAAACAATATCTGCTGGAATCTCTCTAGCGATTATTTTACTAAATAAGGTTTCTGAGCTCATATCATCTCCATTTCATAATTGACATGACTACAACTAACTTAGCAAGTCAGCTGAGTTAGTCTATATTATACTAGTGACTTTCCAGTCATTGCTGCAGGCACTTCTATGCCCATAATAGTTAACAATGTCGGCGCAAGATCACAAAGTGCGCCATTTTGAACCAACTCCACATGCATCGCATCGTTTGCTACATAGAGCAATGGCACTAAGTTTGTAGTATGTGCTGTATGCGCCTGACCACTTTCCTCGTCTCGCATCATCTCAATATTCCCATGATCTGCTGTCACAAGCATTACTCCATCATTTTGCAATATAGCCTGAGATAAATGTACCAGTGCCTCATCTATCGCCTCTACTGCTTTTATGGCAGCCGTCATTACACCTGTGTGTCCTACCATGTCTGGGTTCGCAAGGTTGCAGACAATCAGATCATATTTCCCCGAGTCGATTGCTGCTACCAGCTTACTAGTAACTTCTGGGGCATTCATTTGCGGCTGTAGGTCATAGGTTGCAACATCTGGGGATTGCACTAACTCTCTGTCTTCACCCGCAAATGGCTGCTCTGATCCTCCATTGAAAAAGAACGTAACGTGAGCATATTTCTCAGTTTCCGCTATCCGCAGCTGCGTCATGCCGACCGAGGCAATAATCTCCCCCAGACTCTGGGTAATGTCTTCTGAGGGATAAGCCACAGCAGCGGACATCTCTGATTCATATTCTGTTAATGCCACAAAGTTTAAATCTATCCTAGCTCTAGAAAAACCATTAAAATCCACCTCTGTAAATGCCTTGGTCAATTCTCTTGCTCGGTCTGCCCTAAAATTCATAAACAGAACTGCATCTCCTTTTGCGATTGTCGCCTCTGGTATAATAACTGAAGCTGGCATAAATTCATCGGATTTATCAGCCGCATAAGCAGCTTCTAAAGCGGCTTCTGCACTGACAAATGTTTGCCCTTTTCCATGAACCAGCAGATCATATGCTTGCTCAACTCTATCCCAGCGATTATCCCTATCCATAGCATAATAGCGGCCTACCAAAGTTGCTAAGCCACCGACACCTAACGCCTCAAAGCAGACCTCTGCTTTATGAATACTGCCTAAGGCTGATTTAGGCGGGGTATCTCTACCATCTAAAAATCCATGTAAATAAATCTGTCTAGCACCACGCTCAGCCGCTAGTTTTATAGCAGCGAAAATATGATCATCATGACTATGCACTCCACCGGGGGATAGCAATCCCATTATATGCACTGATTTATTTGCCGTAACCGCTGTATCTATCGCTTGAGTTAACGCTTGGTTTTTTGAAAAATCTCCCGTTGCAATGGCTTGTGTAACTTTAGTAAAATCTTGATACACCACTCGCCCTGCACCTATATTCATATGGCCAACTTCACTGTTACCCATTTGCCCCTCTGGCAAGCCAACCTCCAAACCAGAGGTGGCGACTGCTGTATTCGGATATTTAGCTAGTAATGCGTCATAAGTTGGCGTATTCGCTTGGCTAATGGCATTATCATCAGCATCTTCACGCAAGCCCCAGCCGTCCAATATTAAAAGTAGGTGTGTTTTTTTCTTCATTTTTCTATTACCTTCTTACATTACTTTAAATCGTATTTTTCTGATTTGGTGCCTTCTTGCCCAAGAGAATACTAGTAGAAGACTAAGAGAATAGCTTGGGAAGCTGGAGAATATCCCACGCCTGCAGCATGATAAACACCACATACCCTATATAGGTTAACAATAGCGCCCCAGCAGTCTTATAGCCCAAATGCCATTTCGCCAACATCCAACCAATCATCATATATATCGGCAGAAGCATCAGCAGCAATGGCACTACCGAGTCTAAAACGCTAGGCGTTAAGTTGCTATCTACTCCCAAAAATAAGGCAACAATCAACACCGGAAAACCAATACCGAAACTGACATTAAATATATTGCTACCCACGGCATTGGAGATAGCATCATCATAATCGCCACGCATGGCATCTTTAACGGATAGCAAAGTATCGGGTATTGAGGTCGCTGCGGCTGCAATAATTACCGCCACAAAATAAGGCTGAATCGCCCAAGCTTCGCCCATTTTATAAACCGCCTCTACTAATAGCCAACATGCCAAACCAATACCCACCATGGAAGCGGCTAATAATATCCAAGCCATTGCACTAGTATGCGGATGTTTATGCCCTAGAACTAACTCTGTCATCTCCAACTTTCTAAACGCTGCGAACCTTGAAGTAATTGGTGCAGCTGCAGGCAATGGTGCCGGATGACTTTGCTCCTGCTTCATTTTCCTGAACAACATAGCCACATAGGTAACATATAAAAGTGTAAGCACCACTCCGCCAGTGACGTTTAAAAAGCTAATGGAGACTATAAAGATAAAAACAGCTTGAATCAAAATCAACCAAATAGAATCTCTTTGGATAACTTTTTGATTCACCTCAACTGTCATCGCCTTGGCAAATGCTAATGCCGCGATAATAGAAAGCGCCGGTATAACTGCAATATTGTAAATAGCACTACCGGCAATGGTGCCTATACCTACGGCAACACCATTTTTGTCGCCAAAAACCAATATCCCCAACAACAACGTAATGAGCTCTGGCATAGAGCTACCCGCCGCATTGAGCGTTGCGCCACGCACACCGCCAGACATATTGCGACCAATAAAGTTACTGGCGTCGTCAAAAGCTTTGCACGAACGCCAAATAACAAAGACTGACACCAACAACATTAACCAAATAACGATCACTATAAAATCCTTCTGAAATTTATAAAAGGTAGCTTAGTGATTTTTTTCATTTCTGCAATGCTATATAAGCATCTGCGCTTATTTAATCTGACTTTTACTCACCCACTAGGCTCTGCTACACTGCCTCTCCTTTCAGCCAGTGCTCCTTGAGATATCGATACCATTATGCTTAGCTATCAACACCAATATCACGCAGGTAACTTTGCAGACGTTCACAAACACCTAGCCCTTATTGCCTGCATAACATATCTACAACAAAAACCCAAAAGCTTTACTGTTATCGATACCCATGCTGGCGATGGGGAATACGCCTTACACAGCACAGCAACAGAAAAAACCAACGAAGCTAAAGCAGGCTGCTTAGCAGTGCAACAGATACTGCGAACCACTCCCAACACCCCTGCATTACTAGAGCACTATAACCAATTAGTGAGCAACTATGCTGATAATAGCCTTGATAATTGGCAAACCTACCCTGGATCCCCTGGCATAGCTAACTATTTGGCCCGCGATGATGCGTGGGTAGGCTTTGAAACGCACCCGCAAGCCTATAGCTCACTAAAAAATCTGTGCAATACAAGTCATAACATGAGCTGCCATAAGCGCGATGCTTTTGAAGGTTTACCTGCTCTGTTACCTGTTACCAACGGTAGGGCTTTAGTCATTACAGACCCCAGCTATGAAGTAAAACAAGACTATGCAGATATACCAAGCTGGTTAAGCGCTGCACACCATAAAATGCCACAAATGACTATTATTCTCTGGTATCCAATTCTGCCAGAAAATCGGCACCAAAGAATGCTATCGTCTTTACAGCAACTTGACTGTAAAGCCTATCTGGTCAGTGAGTGGCATAACACACAAAGCTATCAAGGCATGAAAGGTTCCGGTATCTTCATTATTAATCCGCCATGGAGCATTCAACAAAGCTTTGTCTCAACAATGGACTGGCTAAGTCAACAACATGGCTTCACTGACTTTAACCATACTTGGAACCACAAACAATCTTAGTAGCGGCAAGATATGACGAACCTTTGATTGACTCTACGAAATGTAGAATTGAAAAATAATCGGCAGATTTAAAATGTTTTACTTGAGATCAACAGCATAATTTGGTATAAATCGCGCTCTTAATTCGTAGAGCGTAAAAACTCCACGAGCAGGAGTGAATTTTAACTTGCTTAAGATCGCTCAAAACAGAATATTGTCATATGAGGTTAGTATGTCTAGAGTTTGCCAAGTAACCGGCAAAGCCCCTTTAGTGGGCAACAACGTATCGCACGCCAATAACAAAACTAAGCGTCGATTCTTGCCAAATCTTCACCCACATCGTTTTTGGGTAGAGAGCGAAGAGCGTTTTGTAAAACTAAAAATCTCTGCTAAGGGAATGCGTATTATTGACAAGAAAGGCATTGATGCTGTTCTTGCTGATATTCGTGCCCGTGGCGAAAAAGTATAAAGGATAGTAATCATGGCAAAATCAGCAAGCGAAAAAATCCGTTTAGTATCATCAGCTGGCACTGGCCACTTTTATACGACTCAGAAGAACAAGCGCAATATGCCTGAGAAAATGGAAATCAAAAAATTTGATCCCGTTGTTCGTCAGCATGTTATGTATAAAGAAGCCAAGATTAAGTAAAACACTTAGCTAACTTCATATAAACCCGCCATCTGGCGGGTTTTTTATTGGATATTTATTGCCTAGTTCTTAAACAAAAACCTTTTAATAAAGTCAAACCTCGCCATCTCTCTTTCAAATACCACTATTGCAGACGCTCACCAGAAAAGCTTAAGTGTTGTCGCACCATACCTTCGGCATTGACAGTACAGCAACCTCCACATCGGATACAAAAAAACCCGCCGAAGCGGGTTTACAGACTTTATATACACCTTACCAGTATCTAACTGATAAAAGCATGTAGAGACGTGATTTATGCCCTTTTATTACTTTAACGAGGAGACACTGCCAAGGAAGTCTGGCGCAAGCGAACTGCAAACTTTTGCAATGCCTCAATTCCCGACTGCTCAGCGCGATGACACCAATCGTTAAGATCTGAAAGCAATTGCTCGTGACCTGCCAACTTGTTGCTCCATAGCTTGACGAGCTGTTGGCGATATTCATAGACACTCGCCAAAGTGCTATTGTGTGATACTACCTCATTTAGACGACTCCAAGTCGTACCGCTGTCCTCCCGAATAACCGACTCAGTATCTGTTGAATAACGCTGTACTAGCTTCTTTAAAGATTTCGCTAAACTATAATCTTTCTCAGATATTTGCGTCCACTCTTTCAAGAGCGTCGGCTGCATAACATTTTTACCATAATCCGCCATAATATGAACACGATGCATAATGACCGCACGCAACCCATCAACATCTTGCTTTGCTTTAGTTTCATCTAATTGCGGCATCAATGCTTCTTTTTTGATTTTACAAAGTCCCGTTTTTTCCATTAAACGAATATATAACCAGCCAATATCGAACTCTCCTTTACGCAACTGAAACTTTGCCGAGCTTGGATAAGCATGGTGATTATTATGCAGCTCTTCCCCGCCGATAATAATCCCAAAAGGGCTGATGTTGGTTGAAGTATCTAAAGTCTCAAAATTACGATAGCCCCACCAATGCGCCAAACCGTTAATAACGCCCGCTGCCCAAAAAGGAATCCATATCATTTGCACAGCCCATAGCAGCAAGCCCGCAGCGCCAAATAATGCCACATCTACAAACAACATCAACACAATACCAGCGGTTTGATGTGTTGAGTAAATATTTCGCTCTAACCAATCATCCGGCGTTCCTTGACCATAACGCTCTATTGTCTTTGGATCGGCAATACCTTCTTTATATAATTCAGCTCCTTCCAACAAAACCTTTTTTAAACCGCGAGTTTGGGGGCTATGCGGATCTTCTTCAGTTTCGCACTTAGAGTGGTGTTTACGATGAACCGCTACCCATTCTTTGGTTACCATTCCTGTTGTTAACCATAACCAAAAACGAAAGAAATGAGAAATCACAGGATGTAAATCTAACCCTCTATGCGCTTGGCAACGGTGTAAAAATATCGTTACACCAGCTATCGTTGCATGAGTAAAAACGATAGCGATAATAAACAGTGCCCACCAAGATAACTTTAGTAAGCCACCGTCTAAAAAATAAACTAAATTATCCAACATATAATCCTCTATAATGCTAGGTTGTATTCGCATAGGTGAATATTTGATGGTTTTCATTATACCTCACCACAACTCTAAAATCTCAGAAATAGCGCTTGACAAGCATTGAAAACAATTAGTAAACAAAAACGATAAAATGCCTGAATTACCTGAAGTAGAAACCACAAAAGCTGGCATTACACCGCATCTTGTTGGCAAAAGTATCCAAAAAACTATAATTCGCAATAAAAAATTACGCTGGAATATTCCCGATTCACTACCCCAGAGCGTTTATTCCAAAGAAATTTTAGCTGTAAGTCGACGTGCTAAGTACATTTTTGTTGAATATTTCCACGGTGCAATGATGATTCACTTGGGAATGTCCGGCAGTCTTAGAATTACTTCCGAAGATGAAGAATTTAAAAAACATGATCACGTCATTTTCTTGCTAGATAGCAACATTTCAATGCGATTTCACGACCCCAGGCGTTTTGGGTCAGTCCTATGGCTGGATAAAGATTTAGATGGCAAATTACAATCTCACCCTTTATTAGACAACCTTGGACCAGAACCTCTCTCTGAGAATTTTACGCCTGCATACTTGCACAACCGCTCTGCTGGTAAAAAGAAAACTATCAAAAGTTTAATTATGAGCAATGATATTGTTGTAGGAGTCGGTAACATTTACGCCAATGAAGCACTATTTTTAAGTAACATCCACCCAAACAAACCAGCAGGCTCCTTAACCAAACCCAAAGCAACGCTGCTTGCAAACAATATAAAAATCGTACTAGAAAAAGCAATTCAGCAAGGTGGGACTACGCTAAAAGACTTTGTTAATGGCAATGGCGAACCCGGTTATTTTGCACAGGAACTCAATGTCTATGATCGAGAGAATCAGCCGTGTAATACATGTCAGCACCTAATCAAAAAAACAATCACTAACCAAAGAGCTACATATTTTTGCCCCTTTTGTCAGAAATAAATACCCAACTTTTAAGAACAGCTGATAAAAACACATTGGTCTAGTTGTTTCTTTCGGTTGGTACTTAGCGATCTACCTCTCTTAAGCTATACTTGAAGAAAAAGTTTTTGAATGCCCACATCTAATACAAAACAGGAACGCTCCAATAGTCACAAAACGATAGATTTCGTGGTACAGCTTTTTGGTGCTTTTTTACCCAGCTGGCGACATAAAGTTAACAAAAAAAGCGTACGTTTTGACTTTCAAGCAGGCATCTCCGGAGCTATTTTACTTTTCCCACAGGCAATGGCTTACGCCGTTATCGCCGGATTGCCACCCATCTATGGCATCTACTGTGCACTCATTCCTACAATGGTCGCCGCTTATTTTGGCTCTTCACTGCACTTGGTTTCTGGCCCTACCGCTGCTATTTCATTATTTCTGTTCTCAACCGTTGCACCTCTGGCCACACCGGGGTCAACTGATTACATCGCTATTATTCTGTTAATTACATTTCTCTGCGGTATTATCCAAGCGGCTTTAGGGTTATTTCGCATGGGCACTATCGTCAACTTTGTCTCAGACAGCGTAATTATTGGCTTCACTAGTGGAGCAGCAATACTCATTATGGCAAGTCAAAGCAGTAGCCTTCTGGGCATAGCAAAAGGTGACGCACATAATATTTTTGGTTTTATTTATCACCTAGTCAGCAATCTACAAGACATTAATTGGTATGCATTTAGCACAGGTTTAGTCACTATTGCCGCCTCTTTGCTAGCCATCAATTTCAAAGCCATTAACCAGCGCATTCCCTTTCTTATCTTCTCGCTAATTATTGGCATGATATATGCAGCTGGGCTCAATTTTTTTGCAGGCGGCCCAGAGGTTACTCATCTTGCGGCTGCAGGCACTATCACCAGCGTCATTCCTGCCGTTAGCATTCCCAGCTTAGACCTTGAACTAATTAGAAAGTTAATACCAACCGCACTTGCTCTAGCATTACTCGGCCTTACCGAGGCACTATCTATTGCCCGCTCTGTCACACTCAAGTCGGGGCAAATTATCGACAGCAATCGTGAGTTTACCGCACAAGGATTTTCCAATATTTTTGGTGCTTTCTTCTCAGGCTATGCCTCCAGCGGCTCTTTTACGCGCACAGGGGCTAACTATGAGGCCAATGCCAAAACTCCAATGGCGGCAATTTTTAGCTCTATATTCGTGTTACTCATCGGCTTATTACTGGCACCGCTAACAACATATTTAGTCAAGCCTGTACTATCTGGTGCTTTAGTGGTTATCGCTTTCAAACTTATCAATGTTGAGCATATTAAGAAACTCCATAAATCTAGCCGTAGAGCCTCTATCGTTATGTGGGTCTCGTTGATTTCATCATTATTAGTAGGTTTGGAGTTTGCCATTTTTGCAGGCGCTGGCTTATCAATGCTATTTTATCTTGACCGTGTTTCTCATCCAAAAGTAAGTCATGCTCGCGCATCTCGCCAACAAAACTCTTACCATTTCCTGCACAGCAAACGGCCTACAGATTGCCCACAGCTGTTAATTTTATTCATTGATGGGTCACTATTTTTTGGCGCAACTGCATATTTACATCAAAAAATTGCCACTTACCGAGAGAAATTTCCAGAACGGAGACACTTCCTCATTCTGTGCAGTGGTATTAATCATTTAGATATTCACGCTGCTGAATTACTCAAAAGAATTACGCTAGAGCAACGCAATCTCGGAGGAGATGTTTATTTTCATTATGTCAAATCTCGACCAATGCGAGTATTGATCGC
>CAKMZF010000054.1:8936-15424 GCA_929200405.1 uncultured Gammaproteobacteria bacterium
GAGCAAGAATAAATATTTAGCCAAAAACGCCGCTGGTGTTTTTGGCTACCCATCTAGTTTCATTACTTTGCAAAGTCTCTTTTTTCCAAAAGGGTGCTTCTGATTTCAACGCTTCCATCATACTTTGACATGCTGCAAATGCTTCCGCCCTGTGAGAAGACCAAACTGCCACTAGTACAATAGCCTCGTCTCGCTGAATCTCACCTACTCGATGATGCACGACAATATCCAGACAACCATACTTAGCCATATGTCGCTCACATAAATTTTGCAGCACTTTCTCTGTCATTCCCGGATAATACTCTAGCGTTAGCCCAGTAACGTCACTGCCTTCATTGAAATCTCTCATTGTTCCGATAAAGTGATTCGCAGCACCCACCTTACCTGCGTGGGTTACAAATAGTGTGCGCTCGTGGTCCTGCAAAACCTCATAAGGGGAAAATGATTGATGCTGGATAATAACAGACATTAGCCACCAGTAACGGGAGGAAAAAAAGCAATTTCATCCCCAGGTTGCACCATATCATCAGGCATCGCAAACTCGTGATTAATTGCGACTCTAAGCGTATCTGGTAATAAAGCATCATCATGTAATCGCTGCCAAAGCTCAGCTACAGTGGCGGGCTCTGACATGTCTAAGACATCTTCTGCTCTACCCACCTTTTCTCGCAAGCTGGCAAAATACTTGATAACTGTTGTTGAAAAGGTCATAGGAACTCTCGGCTATTTTACAAGCAATAACTTATTTTGTGATTAAGCTTTCGATAGTGAAACGATTGTACTTCTGCGCTTTGATTGCATTGTGTCTATTTAATACTGTTAGTACTCTATCGGTTTCATCTTCAGATTTGGCATGAACAAGTATCGAAAAATTACCTTCTTTTAATAACCTCAAATTGTCTTTTGCAGCAGAACTCTCAGCACCTATGGAACCAGAACCTTTTTCTTCAAATGACTTTTCGATAACACCAATCAACTCTTCTCTGTTCGGGAAAACAATATCATCTTCACGATAACCACCGACCTTCAAATCCGCCATTGCATTCTGCGCCGCTTCTTCGGTCGGGAAAATAGCTGTTACCCAACCTTTCGGTGAGAAACCACCAAACAATGTAAACCACTCTTTAGGTGCGTACTTGACATTATCCATAATAAACCTCTCTGTATTAAAACGTACATTAAACTAACTTAACATTATTGCTTAGATGGACTGAATGCACAATATACCTAGGCGACCTAAAATTCATGCAACCATTATTAATCGGCCATAAAACACTGTAACTCATGCGCTAAAATCCACACAGCAACCACTAACAATAGGGCTTTATCTGATACAATAGCCGCATCTTAACAGCCATAGCTATAGTACATTGACTCATACAACAAATACCTCCTCAGATCATTTTGAAGTTATAGTGATTGGCGGCGGCCATGCTGGAACCGAGGCGGCTTGTGCCGCTGCACGGATGGGCGTGCACACGCTGCTCATCACACACAACATAGAGACCATTGGTCAGATGAGCTGCAACCCAGCCATTGGTGGCATTGGCAAAGGCCACTTAGTCAAAGAGATCGATGCGCTCGATGGCGTCATGGCGCGTGCAGCCGATAAGGGAGGCATTCAATTTCGAGTACTTAATTCTCGCAAAGGCCCTGCTGTTCGAGCCACCAGAGCTCAGGCAGATAGAGTGCTATACAAAGCCGCTGTAAGAGAGATTGTTGAAAACCAAGAGAATCTAACCTTATTTCAACAATCAGTCGATGATCTACTGGTAGAAAACGGTAAAGTTACTGGTGTCGTTACGCAAATAGGGGTGAATTTTTATGCGCCAACGATTATTTTAACCACCGGTACATTTCTAGGCGGCATCGTCCATATTGGCTTACAAAGACACCAAGCTGGTCGTGCTGGCGACCCACCAGCCAACAAACTGGCTGCACGTTTAAAAGAGCTACCACTTAATATTGGCAGACTAAAGACTGGCACACCAGCTCGCTTAGACGCTAGAACGGTTGATTTCACGCAAATGATCGAACAACCCGGAGACACACCGACTCCCGTATTCTCTTATATGGGAAAACACAGCGATCATCCCCAGCAGATAAGTTGTTGGATAACACACACCAATGCCATTACCCATGAAATTATTGCTGAAGGGATTTCAAGATCTCCACTATATACAGGTGTTATTGAAGGTGTAGGGCCACGCTATTGCCCGTCCATCGAAGATAAAATCCATCGCTTTGCAGAAAAAGATTCGCACCAAATTTTTATAGAGCCAGAAGGCCTAACCACCCACGAGCTATATCCAAACGGCATCTCAACCAGTCTGCCATATGATATACAACAGCGTTTTATACAGAGCATCAAAGGGCTAGAAAAAGCCCATATTGTCCGACCTGGCTATGCGATCGAATACGATTACCTTGACCCCAGAGACCTTTATCACACGCTTGAGAGCAAGCATATAGAAGGACTGTACATGGCAGGACAAATCAATGGCACCACTGGCTATGAAGAAGCTGGCGCGCAAGGCCTGCTAGCCGCAATCAATGCGGCATTAAAAGTTCAGGGCAAAGAAAGCTGGTATCCCAAGCGCGAAGAATCCTATATCGGCGTTATGATAGACGACTTAATCACCCAAGGCGTTACCGAGCCTTATCGTATGTTTACTAGCCGCGCTGAACACAGGCTGCTTCTACGTGAAGACAATGCCGATCTAAGACTCACTGAAAAAGGCCGAGAACTTGGCCTAGTGAGTAATGAACGCTGGCAAGCATTTAACGAACAGCGCGACCAAGTCGCCTCAGAACAAATCAGATTAAAATCTATTTGGTTATCCCCAGAAAAAGCTTCTGCGGAATTAACTGCCTCACTAAAAGCTCCGCTTAGCAAAGAAGTCACAGCATTAGATCTGCTGCGCAGACCTGAGATGGACTACAGCAAAGTTACTGCGTTACCAGAAGTGGGTACCAGCGAAGGCAGCAATGCAAGAGTAGCAGAGCAAGTAGAAGTGCAAGCCAAATACTCCGGTTATATAGACCGCCAATTAGATGAAATACAACGGAACAAGCAGCAGGAAACCAAGCCGCTGCCTGCAAATTTCGATTATCATGGCATCAGCGGTCTATCTGCTGAAATTCAAGAAAAGCTCACCAGAATACAACCAGAAACCATTGGTCAAGCAGGTAGAATATCTGGGGTGACTCCAGCTGCAATTTCGCTATTGCTGATACATCTTAAAAAAGGCAGCATACTAAAACAACAAGGCTAAGAATTTAAAAAGCTAAGATTAAAGCATTTGTCTCTAAAAACTAAAAGCCATGTTAAAGGTCGATGACAACTAGCTGATTCCATTTTATTGCAATGTTTTCTATAAACATCAAGTGTTGCAATCTGCAGCATCGCATGATGCTCAACCTCAAATTAATTTGCATACCAATTCTGTACGATTGCCCTCCTACAGATCTTATTACACAGATAAAACTTCTTTCACTCCGCGCTGCATTAAACACTTACCCCTAAGCGCTACCGGCTGCAATGCAGAAGTTACACAAAAAATACGTCTGTACAAACTAAGTATATTTCACCACTGAATAGACACCATCGCTAAGTCAGATTAATTGACACATTTCTGTAATTTCTGTAATTTCTGTAAAAAAAGAAATATAATTTATTTTATGAACTTAAAGAGCAATAATGAATAAAACCGAACTCATAGAATCATTCGTACTTCACTTTGGTGAAATGGGCAGTCGCTGGGGAATTAACCGAACAGTTGGACAAATTTATGCCCTCTTATTTCTATCCCCAGAGCCTCTGCACGCAGAGGCCATATGCGAAACCTTGGGTTTCTCTCGATCCAACGTCAGCAACAGCATAAAAGAGTTGGACGGTTGGAATTTGATTATTCGCAAACACCTGCCCAATGATCGTCGTGAGTACTTCACCACCCCAGAAGATGAGTGGGAAATTTTCAGAACCCTTATAGAAGAACGCCGCAAAAGAGAAGTCACCCCGACCTTACAGTATTTGCAAAGCACTTTAGAAAACCATGAATTATCTAAGGACACAGATAACTCTGAAGCTTTTGCCCATCAACGCATGGACACCATGTACAAGCTTATCTCTACATTAAATAGCAGCTATGAAGAAATATCACAACGGGACACTCAGGAGTTAAAAAAACTACTCTCTCTGGGTCAAAAAGCCCAGTCAATCTTAAAAGTGACTGACAAAATTCGCGGTAAATTTAGCGCCACCAAATGACCAAAACTCAGCACTTGAGGCTCCACTAGAAACAAAAAGATACTAAACCCAACCTGATCAATAAGCTACAGAGTAGGCAAAGTACCTAAATACCACTATTATTGACCTACACAGAATAAAAGAATAATACAATAACGGAGGGCATGATGACGGCTTTTGAACCGATTTATCAACTGGCAATCAAGCGAAAAGGTGGCAAGGCTAAACTTAACACCCTAATGCCAACCATAAAGACCAGCCAGCAACTTAAAAGCATAAGCGATGATAGATATCTATCTGCAATGACACGCTGCATTAATAATGCAGGGTTTAACTGGACTGTTATCAGCAACAAATGGCCACAGTTTGAAGAGGCATTTTTCGGCTTTGATCCCTCAATACTCTGCCGCCTATCAGATGAGCAGTGGGAGGCCTACACCAAAGACAAGCGCGTGGTTAGAAATTGGCAAAAAATAAAAGCTGTCAAAGAAAATGTCTACCTGATAAATGACATTGCCAGCCAACACGGCAGTTTTGCTAACTTCATTGCTGGCTGGCCCGACTCCGATTACGTCGGCTTACTGCAATATCTTAAAAAACACGGCTCGCGACTTGGCGGCAACTCTGGCGGCTATTTTCTCAGACAAATGGGCAAAGACAGCTTTTTACTCAGTAACGATGTTATCAGCGCCCTGCAAAACGCTGGCGTAGACATTACCGACAAACCCAGCAGCCAAAGAGACATGAAGAAAATCCAACAGGTGTTTAACCAGTGGAAATCTGAGACAGGACTAAGCCTTGCCCAACTCAGTCGCATATGTGGCTACTCTATCGGTAAAAACTTAGATGCCGAATATATAACAGATCAAATGGAGAAATTCGATCTGTAAAGCATCTACACAAAAATGGAAATCTCGTCTAAAGATTTTTTTATGGTCGCCACATTTGGAATAGTTGCCTGCTCCGCTGCATGACCCACTGCAATAATCATCACAGGCTTCTCTTCCGCTGGGCGGTTCAAAAGCACATTTAAAAAACGCATAGGGTTTGGGGTATGTGTCAAAGTATTTAAGCCAGAGTGATGCAAGGCTGAGAGCAACATGCCCGTAGCGATGCCGACACTTTCACTCACGTAATAATTTTTAAACTTGCTGCCATCATCAAATACACCCCATTTCTGAGCGAAAACCACAATCAGCCAAGGCGCAATATCCAAATGTGGTTTCTCTGCATTCGTACCTATAGGCTCTAACGCCTTAATCCACTCATCACTCGCTGCCTTATCATAAAAATTCTGTTCTTCTACTTCAGCAGCTTCTCGAATCTGATGCTTGATATCAGCATCTTGAATTGCAACAAAATGCCAAGGCTGATGATTCGCCCCGCTAGGCGCTGAGCCTGCAGCTAAAATACAATTCTCAATAATCTCTGCGGCCACAGCTCTATCGCAAAAGTCACGAACACTATGACGCTTTTTCATAAAGCTCGCAAACTGCTGACTGGCTGCCAACATCTGAGCATCACTCATCTCATGCCGATAAGGTAGTTTAACAGGCTGATAAGTAAGATTTGATTTGCTAAACATAGGCACCCCAACTAAATAACGACTGAAAATTGATAAATTATAGTAACAAAAAATCAATGACCGCAGCTAATAAGTGCAGATATTTAAAAGAAAACTGCTTTAAAACAAAGCAAGTCGATAAAAAATGGTATCTCTAGCATCATAGCCAACGCCATCGTCAATGGCCTGCCTCGTAAAACCCAACCTCTGTAATAATCGAACAGAGGCAGTATTCTCTTTAGGAACACCTGCTATTAAAACCTGCCAAGCCTCGGCGGCACGAGAGTACTGAATAAACTCATGAAGCAGCTCACTTGCCAAACCTTGTCCCCAGTACTGCTCTGCTAGTAAATACCCTAAATGAGCAACGTCATTTCCCTCATCAACAACGGAAACAAAAAGAAATCCAATAAGCCCATTATCATCAGCCAATTCCACAGAAAATAACCGACTCTCTGATAATATCTGTTCAAGCCAAATGTGTGCTTTTTCTCGTGAATCAATGTGGTGAAAAGAACTCGGCAAATGCAAAACAACAGAAAAAGTTAACAGCCTAGTAATACCATCTAACAATTTCTCATACTCAGAATATGCCACATTACCCTTTTCAACCTCACATACTGTCAATCTCTGAGTTTTAAATGCTAATATCATCTTTACCGCTTCTTATAAACA
>CAKMZF010000055.1 GCA_929200405.1 uncultured Gammaproteobacteria bacterium
CGCAGCAAGAGCAGATAGATACTGCCATGATAGAGCTTGATGGCACTGAAAATAAATCAGTGCTCGGTGCCAATGCAATGCTAGGTGTTTCACTTGCCTGTGCGCATGCTAATGCAAATGCACAAGGCTTGCCATTGTATCAGACGATTAAAAGCACAGATAAGTTTAGCTTGCCAGTACCAATGATGAATATTGTTAATGGTGGCGAACATGCTGATAATAATGTCGACATCCAAGAGTTTATGGTTATGCCGCATAACTTTTCCTCGTTTGCCGAAGCATTGCGGGCAGGGGCGGAGATATTTCATGCACTAAAATCAAAACTAAAAAGTGCAGGATTAAGTACGGCGGTAGGAGATGAGGGGGGCTTTGCACCAGATTTACCATCAAATCAAGCAGCTTTAGATTATATTATGCAGGCCATAGAAATGGTCGGCTTAACACCAGGTAAAGATATATTATTAGCTTTGGATGTAGCAAGTTCAGAATTTTATAAAAATAATAAATATAATTTAAGTGGTGAAAATAAAATATTTGATTCAATGCAATTTGCCGATTATTTGCAGTATTTGAGTCAAGAATATCCGATTATCTCTATAGAAGATGGTATGGATCAAAATGATTGGCAGGGTTGGAAGATTTTAACAGATAAAATCGGTAAAAATGTTCAATTGGTTGGCGATGATTTATTTGTTACCAACACTAAAATATTTAAAAAAGGTATTGATAATAATATAGCTAATGCTATATTAATCAAAGTCAATCAAATCGGGACATTAACGGAAACATTAGCAGCGATAAAATTGGCTAAAAATAATAATTATCAATCTATTGTATCTCATCGCTCAGGAGAAACAGAAGATACTACAATCGCCGACTTGGCTGTAGCGTCTCATTCCACGCAGATTAAGACAGGGTCTCTTTGTCGGTCTGATAGAGTTGCCAAATACAATAGACTACTTGCAATAGAAGCGGAATTAGGCAATGAAGGAATTTTTGAAGGCAAAGCAGCTTTTGGAGGGCTCGTTAAGTAACTCTCAACCTCAAAAGCAACTCAAAACGCCATCAGTAGATTTTTTTAATAAAAGTGCTGCAAAAACTTCTAGCAATATTTTGCAGCCTGTCGCATCAAATCCACTTAGTACTATTGCGCAGCTAAGCCAAAAATCAGCAACATCAAAAGAATCAGAATTAGTAACAGTTACAAATTCTGTTGCGACAGCTAATGCAGTGTCTGTAAAACCTCTAAAGGTTTCCATGAAGTCTGCTGCTGAGTTGACCCCACAGATTAGTAGAGCAGTTGCTAAGTCAATTAGTCCTAATAAACCATATCAACAGGCGCATATAACGACGAGATTTTCAGCTGAAAAAAGTACTCTTCAAGTGCAGCAGTCGATAGCTAGTCAGTCCTTAACGGCAACGAATGTAGAGCAGGTGCCGATTAAACATAAGCAAAGAATTAGGCTAACTCCGCAAACTTTAGAAGTAACTCAGGATGCTTTATTTGCAAAAACCGATTCAGTAATAGAGCCAATAATAGCAGCTAATGTAACAGAGAATAGTTTCGGTGGTTTTGCGGCGAGTAGTAGTGCAAAAGTCAGAAAATCAAATTTTAGAAAGCCTAAAGCTAAGTTTCAATTATTTGATAAAACAACAAACGGCATACGTTCTAAGTCTAAGCCGGTAGCGAGTGTCAGTCAGTCTGTGGTAAAACCCACTACAATAGCACCTGATGTGACAGAGTTTGATACAGCAGATAAATTTGCAGTATCTGAAAAAAACAATGTTAGTAGCAAAATCAACAAACAAAGCAGCTCAAAGAGCAATGTTAAACCCTATGTGTTTGATAGTTCAAAAAAGCGTGGTGTGAAGTCTAGACGGCGCGCAGTGCAGATTAAACCGAATAAGTCGGCAAATGCTAAGTTTGATGGCGGAGTGATTTTTAAAAAACTATCTGGTGTTAGCAAGAAAGCATTTACGCCAATTGTAAGTGTCTCATCAGCTGCACATAGCACCGTTGTTGGATCTGTAAAAAATCAATATCAGAAGCAGAGTCAGTCTATTTTGGATAGATTTGTCGCTAAAGTCGAAGCTAGTAAAACATCGGCGATACATAAAATCAGAGCTAATTTTGATTTGTCTCAACCATTCTCTGGTAAGTTTGATAAATCAAATTTAGAACCCGATCAGGCATTTATTTCCGAGCATAACTTTAAATCAATTGTACAGCTTAGTTCTTTTGTCATTTTAGTGATGCTTTGCTTATCTTTTACGGTTAACTTATGGCTAAATAGCGAGCATGGATTTGGTTTTAGAAATCAGATGATTCAGGATTTAGCGCTTATTCATACAGAGATTGACGAGATTGTAGTGGCGAACACTCAGCTTGAGAAAGAAATCTTTAACTACCGTGAAGATAAGCAATCAGTTGAATCAATGGTTCGTTATGAGTTGGGGATGATTAAACCTAATGAAACTTTCGTGAGAATCATAAGGTAATCATTCTAAATAATTGTGACTTTTGTGAGTTGCTATTTTTAGCAGCTTTTTCGGTAATACAATTCCACTACTACTTGTCATAAATAATCACTGAGTTAAGCTAATGCTTTCTAAGAGCTAACCAACTTTATGATTATAGTTATTCCGGCTGCTGGCATTGGTAGCCGTTTTTCAGCAACTATTCCCAAGCAATATTGTTTGCTTGGCGAGCAGTCAATTCTCGGGCTGACCATTTCTAGATTTTTAGCAGATTCTCTTGTCAAACAAGTGTGGATAGCACTGGCAGATGATGATCCATATTTTGTTAAACTAGGCTTTACAGACAATAGGCTGCATACCTGCCGAGGTGGTGCTACTAGAGCAGAGTCCGTGCTAAATGCATTGTTGGTGGTAAAGCAATCAGGTGTTAGAGATAATGAGTTGATTGGCATACATGATGCTGTGCGACCCGTTTTTGAGCAAAGCTTACTGGCTAACTTGCATCAACAGGCGTTGCTAAACCCCGCCGGCGCTATAGCCGCTGTGGCGGCAACTGATACGGTTAAAATATCTGGAAGAATGTGTGATGATAAATTTACCTCTGAAGCCGAAGTTGCTGAGGTGATTGAAAAAACCATCGATAGGTCCGCTATATGGTTGGCACAAACTCCTCAGGTATTTCAGTTGCAGACTATCTTGAGTGCTTATCAGCAGGCAAAAAATCAAGGTAAGCTTTCTGAGTTGACTGATGAAGCCTCCGCAATTGAGCTGTTTGGCATTGGTAAGCCAAGCTTGGTGCAATCCAGTCGTTATAATATAAAAATCACCTTGCCCGAAGATTTATCCTTGGCTGAGTTAATATATCAACAAATGTTGCAACGAGAGACGGTTTAGAGTGACTTTTAGAATTGGCCATGGTTATGACGTCCATGCATTTACTGGTGGTAAAGGTTTTACCTTGGGTGGTGTTTTTATTGATCATGATCAAAGTTTAGTTGCGCACTCCGATGGTGATGTACTTGCTCACGCTATAACAGATGCGCTGCTAGGGGCGCTAGCATTGGGAGATATCGGTCAGCATTTCCCAGATACCGATGATAGCTATAAAGGCATGAACAGCTTAGAGATAATAAAGCAGGTGATTGAGCTCATCAGAGCTAAGGGATTTGATATTATAAATATTGATTCGACAATTCAGTGTCAGGCGCCAAAACTTGTGTCTCATATTGTGCCTATGCGGCATGCATTAGCTGAAGCACTAGCGGTTTCACTGGACTCTGTGAGCATTAAAGCAACGACTACTGAGAAATTGGGTTTTGTTGGAAAAAAACAGGGTATTGCGGTTGATGCTGTGGTGATTTTGCAGCAGGTTTCTGTTTGCTAATGTCACCATTATTATTAACTGCCTTTGATAATCCTACCAAACCGTTATGCTACTTACATGGCAAAAGCTCGATTGTTGGTATTTATAGAGTTGAAGCAGAAGACTTTCAAGTTAGTGAAATTTTGGGTTTCGAGCTATCAAATGAAGGGCCACATCACTGGCTGTATATCGCTAAAAAGAACCTTAACACAATGGATGTTGTGCAGGCGCTTGCACAGACGCTGTCATTATCTACCAGAGATATCGGTTATGCCGGTCTAAAAGATAAAAAAGCAGTGACTTATCAGTGGTTTTCAGTATCTAGTGAGCAAATAAAACCGCAGGTATTGCAAAAGCTATTTGACGAACACGGAGGTGAGATAGATTCTATAGAGAGCGGTTGGGCTATTCAGGCTGCTAAGCGGCATCATAAGAAGTTAAAAATAGGCAGTCACAAAGCCAATGCATTCGTGCTGCGATTAGGTATTGAAGATGTTGCTACCGTTGATAACTCGGACAAAATTTTGCAGCATAGTGCCATTAGTGAGGGTATATCGAAGCGCTTGGATAAGATAAGCCAGCAAGGTTTTTTAAATTATTTTATGGATCAGCGTTTTGGGCGAGATAACTTGTCACAGTTTTACCATAAAAAAAGTTTATTACTAAAGCGAAAGTCAGATCAAATGCTGTTAAGTGCGGCAAGATCTTTTATCTTTAATCATATTTTATCTCAAAATGTGGCAAGCAGATCGCTATTTAAGCCTAGATTAGGGGATAGGTGCCAGCTTGTGGGTTCGCAGAGCTTCTTTGTCGTTGATGAGAAAAATGATGAAAATATGGATATTGTCTCAATTGAGAATCGTCTTCTGGCATTTGATATCTCGCTAGCATTCCCGCTACCAGGTCAAGATATTGCCTCATTGCTGGTAAGTGACTTAGCAGATGAGCTACTAAGTCAAATGTTGGGTAAAATTGGACGATTTGCCAAAAAGTCGAACTATAGAGCTGGTGTTTGCAGGCCTCATGACATGAGTTGGGATATTAGTGAAGCTTCGGCATTTGACATTAGTCATGGTTTTGGCAATGCCGTGACAATAAGATTTACTTTGCCTAAAGGCTGCTATGCGACAGCATTGCTTAGAGAGTTGGGTGCATTTAGAGAAGATTCAGAGAAAGATAGGAAGAACTAAGAAAATACTAAGAAAATACTATGGCTATAAAAATTGAATCACTTAAAACCTTTTTAACAGTTGCTTCTTCAGGGACATTGACGGAGGCGGCTGAGATTTTACAGCGCACGCCTTCGGCAATATCTATGACTTTAAAACAGTTGGAGCAGGAGTTGGGGCAAAATTTGTTTGTGACTGATCGAAAATCAGCGCTTACGCCAATGGGACAGTATGTATTAGATGAAGGAAAGAAAGCGGTTGGAGATTTTGATGCATCAATGATGGCAATTAAACGTTTTGCAGAGGGCGATAATGGCACAATAAAATTGGCAGCAGTGCCATCTATTGCCACAAGGTTATTGCCCTCTGTAGTGACGCAATTTCATCAAACTAGTAAAAATGTTCGTATAGAGTTGCGAGATATGGACTCTAGTATGGTCGCTGCTGCGGTGAGAAATGGCAGCGTTGATTTTGGAATCGCTAGTTTAACGCAGGAAAGCCACGATCTTGACACAAAATTGATACTGGAGGAGCCATTTGGTTTAATTTGCCGAAAAGATCACAAATTAGCAGCAGCGAAGAAACCCGTGACATGGCAAACCTTGTGGCAGGAAAATTTTCTGAGCAATGGTATTTGTGCACTTATCAAAGACCCAAGTTTTCAGAGAATAGTCACAAACTGCACCATACATATTCACAACACCTCGACCCTGTTGAGTTTTATCGAGAAAGGGTTAGGGGTTACTCTTTTGCCAAGAATGGCGTTGCCTCAAGAGGGTGCTAGTAATCTGGCTTTTGTGCCAATCGCAGATAAAACGGCTATCCGTTCATTGCATCTCATTTTGCAAAAACATCATTTACTTAACCCCGCTTCTGAGGAGCTGGTGAAGAGTATTTTGGAGTGGATGCGACTTAAGAGTCAATAGCGTGATTGATAAACTTTATCACCTAAAGGGCTAGTGCCAATCAAGTAAACAATATAAAACACCAGTGCCGCCATCATGTGCAGGAGCGGTGCAAAAGGCGATGACATCATCGCGCAGTCTCAATTGCTGATTGAGCATAGACTTTAGCACTGGGCCTTTATTAGAAGAATGCTTGCCTTTGCCGTGAATAATTCTGATAACGTGGTGCTGCTGATTTATGGCATCGTGCAATAGTTTGTGAATAGCAATGGTGGCGTCTTTGAGAAAATATCCGTGCAAATCGATAGTGTAGTCTATGCGGTATTGATTGCGTTTCAGTTTGCTGAGTAGTTTTTTAGAGTGACCTTGTTTAAGATATTGAATTGACTCCCCATAGGTGAGCATTTCAGCTGTAAAGTCAGTAGTGCCAAAGTTCTCAACGGCAAACTCTTCCAGAGCAGAATGCTGGATTTTTTTGACAGGTGGCGGCTTAGCGCCAAAATCTTTATGTTGTTTTGTTGCGCTGTATTTCTCAGATAGCGGCTTTACGTGGCCACTGTTGCTATGATGAGTATTTAGCAGGTCTTTAAATGATTGCTCTTGAACTGCTGTAGCTTTAGGCAGTGCAGATTCTGTTTCGCAGGCATGAGTATCTAGCAGCTGTTTTTTGTGGGCTGCTGGTTTCTTTTGAAGAGGCACTTGGGTTCTAATTGCTGCAAGTGCTTGTTTGAAATCTCTGTCTTTCAAATCTTTGTTTTTCATTGGTGTATTATTCATAACTCGTCTTAAAATTGTAGTGATAAATCTGTCGAAATGAAAGTCAGCGCTTGAATTTAGTTCAACTTTGACAAATTGTCAGTGACATCAGCTACAATATCTATCATTAACATACCTTATGTTGTGCGATCAATAGAATAATTCAGTAATAACTTCATTAATGAAAGGATAATAATGCATATTTTAATCAGTAATGACGATGGTTATCTTGCACCCGGCATAAAAGTGCTGGCAGAAGCGGCATCTGAGTTTGCAGAAGTAATTTTGGTTGCACCGGATAGAAATAGAAGCGCAGCCAGTAACTCACTAACTTTACGGCGACCTCTGTATGTACATAAATATGCTGATAATCACTTCTATATAGAGGATGGCACACCTAGTGATTGCGTTCACATGGCACTTACGGGTATTTTAGAAATCAAGCCTGATATGGTGATTAGTGGCATTAATCACGGAGCAAATATGGGAGATGATGTTATCTACTCCGGTACTGTTGCTGCTGCTATGGAAGGCAGACATTTGGGCTACCCTGCTATTGCCTTTTCTATGGATGCATTCGAGCCTAAGTATTGGGAAACGGCATCCAAAGCAGTTAAAGCTGTGTTATCGAAAATTATGGTTCAAGAGTTGCCTAAAGACAGTATTTTAAATGTCAATATTCCGGATATTCCTTGGACTGAAGTGGTTGGCTTCTCTGCAACTAGATTGGGGCAGCGCCATCCTTCTGAAGATGCCATAAAACAGATCGACCCAAGGGGTAATGAAATGTTCTGGGTTGGGCCGGTGGGTAAAGTAGAGGACTGTGCTGAAGGTTCGGACTTTTATGCTATTGAACAGGGCCATATATCTGTAACGCCGCTGACAGTTGACTTAACCAGACATTCGCAACTAAACAAGCTACAACAGTGGGTTCCAGAAGCGCATTGAGTCACTATATTTTCACCACAAATCGACTTGGCTGCTGTATAATATCGGTATGAATAATAACCATCATTCAACGCAATAACTGCGATGCAAAGTGAAGCATTACGAGGTTCGGGTTTATTGCCTGCCGCCGCCAGAGCTGAGATGATTAATAGACTGCGAAGACAGGGCATTCTGCGCCAAGATGTTTTGGCAACAATGGAAAAACTCCCAAGACATTTATTCGTAGATGAAGCCATGGCTAATCATGCCTATAGTGATATGTCTTTACCCATTGGTTTTTCGCAAACAATCTCTCAGCCCTATATTGTCGCTAGAATGACCGAAGTTATGCTTAACCAAAATGTAAAATTGTCGAAGATATTGGAAATTGGCACGGGCTGCGGCTATCAAACTATGGTTTTGAGCAAGTTTGCAGATAAAGTGTTTACGGTGGAAAGAATAAAAGGCTTGCTGGACAAAACCAGACAGAGATTTCGTGATTTCTCAGTTAATAATATTAGAAATAAATTTGATGACGGTATGCCTGGCTGGGATGCTTATGCGCCTTATGATGGTATTATCGTTACTGCTGCAGCACCAGAGTTGCCTCAGGCGCTTGCTAGGCAACTGAAAATTGGTGGAGTAATGGTTCTGCCTATTCAAGCCCGAAATAAACAAATTCTTTGTCGCGTTGAGCGGAATCAAGAGGGCGTTCATATCGAACAGCTAGAGCCGGTGCAATTCGTGCCGTTGCTTAACGGTGTAATAAAATAATAATTACCAGCAAATCAGATGAATTGTAGTAACTATAATAACGGGACAATATGTTTGAAAAACTTTACGATTGGTTGATCCGCTGGGCGAAACACCCCAAGGCAGAAGTCGCGCTAACAGGATTCTCGATCGCGGAATCTTCTTTTTTCCCAATACCTGTTGATGTGCTGTTGGCACCTATGACTTTAGCTAGGCCGAACAGAGCATGGCGATTAGCAGCATTGACTACAGTAGCTTCGGTTTTTGGCGGTGTTATCGGCTATTTCATTGGCCTATATTCTTTTGACTTCATTCAGCCCACATTAGAGAGTTTGGGTTGGGGTGCAGGGATATCTAAGGCAGAAGAGCTGTTTAAAAATTATGGCGTTTGGATTACGTTCATGGCTGGTTTTTCACCAATACCGTATAAGTTATTTACGATCAGTGCTGGTGCGCTGACAATGAGTTTCCTACCTTTTGTGTTGGCCTCCATTGTGGGTCGTGGATTACGATTTTTCTTGGTCGCAGGTATTGTGAAAGTAGTGGGCGAATCATATGAGCCTTTAATAAAAAAATATATTGAACCGCTGGGCTGGATAGTCGCTGTTACCGTGATAGCAGTAATTTCCTATCTAATGTTTGCCAAGCATTAATGGAGAAGACATGAAGCAGATAAGTTTGTTAAACCCTAATATAAAGACTAAAAAAACTGCCTATATTCTACTTATATGTAGTTTAAGTTTTGGTCTGTCAGGTTGCGGGAGTCTATTTGGCTCCGTAGATCCTTACAAAAATAGCTATACTAACTGGGTAGAAGACTATAGTACAGGCGGTGCTTTAGCCAATAACTCAGCTGCATATGTGGGCAGACCATTGACTACTAATGTGGCTGCTGCACCGGCAGTCAATGTAAATAGCTATGCTGTTGCTGATACTTCAGTTTATGTCCCAGCACCCATACAAAATACTCAGACATTACAGGCCACGCCATTAACTGGCCAGCCACTAACGGCAGCAGCTCTTCCACAAACTGCTGTAACGAATAATCAGTCAATTAAAATAGAGCCATTGCAATCGGATATTTTAATTGAACCAGTGGCAATCGTGGAGCCCACGATATCTGAGCCAGTTGTTCAAAATAGCCCCATTATTGTAACGCCCAAGCAATCAAAGCCAATAGAGGTCTCGGCGCCAGTTCAAGTCAGAGAAAGCGTTGCTCAAGTAGATATTTTAAAGTCATCAGCAACTTCCAAAAAAGGTCGTTGGTTATGGCCGGTGGATGGTAGTAAGGTTTACCGTGCCTATGACCCAGCGAAAACTGGTAGTAAAGGAGCGCTTCTTAAAGCTAGTATAGGCTCAACAGTCAGAGCTGCAAATGGTGGTGAAATCGTGTACGTTGGTCATGATTTACCGGGCCTAGGCAATTTGATTATCATTAGCCATGATAACAGCTTGGCTAGTGGTTATGGTTATGTCAGTGGCATTTCTGTGAGTGAAGGTGATACTGTAAGACAGGGCCAAGCAATTGCTAAAGTAGAAGGCATTAACTCACAAGAGCCAGTGTTACACTTTGAAATCCGTAAGAACAATGAAGCAGTAAACCCTGTTTCTTATATAAGACCACGCTAACAATAGCTCAGCTAGCGTACAAAGAATACAATAAACGATATTAAGACATAACAAGGCAAGTTTTCATGGCATTCACCAAATCAGCGCTCGCAGCGATCAAAGGACCAAGATATCTCGCTATCATTGAGTTAATACAACAGGCAATGATCGAAGGTGAGCTTAAAGAAAACGAGCGTTTGCCTACCCATCGCTCGCTAGCAAAACTGCTGGGCGTGACTGTGGGTACGATTACTCGTGCCTACACAGAAGCAGAGAATAAAGGCTTGGTTAGAGGGGAAGTGGGCCGTGGCACCTATGTTATCCCTAATGAGTTTACCTCACCATCTTCATTGGAGTTTTTGCAAAATACCTCAGGTAAGCAAAACTATGTGCCGAGTTATAATGACAGCGACTCTGGTTTAAACTCCGCTGGTTTTACCTATGACTGCACCTCATTGGCACCGACTAGTAACAATGGTTTAGGACTGATTCGCGAAGCTTTGGTGAACTCCGCAACAGAGGAAGCAATAGATCTGCTATTCTCTCATTCCTATTCACAAGTAGATGATGAGGTCAGAGCACAATTTGTTAAGCTGTTGGCGATGTCTAATATTCATACCAGCTCAGAAAACTTAGTACTTACTAGTGGGGCACAGCATGCGCTTTCAATTATCATAGCGGGTTTGTCTGAGCCGGGTGATATTATTTTAACAGAGCAGTTGAGCTATCCAGGTATTCAAGCTACAGCTAGCAGGCTTCATAGGCGGCAAGTGATCGGTATCGAAATGGACGATCAAGGAATTATTCCAGAGCAACTGGAACTTGTTTGTGCTCGCTACAAGCCAAGATTTTTATTAACAGTTCCAAACCTTCATAATCCCACAGGCATAACTGTGCCTGAGTCGCGACGTGAAGAAATCGTTGCTGTCGCAAGAAAATATGATCTGATCATAATTGAAGACGATGTTTACTGTCATCTCACAGAAACTCCCCCTAAAGCTTATGTATCTATGGCGCCGGATATGACCTGTTATGTCAGCTCTATGACGAAATCAATAGCCTCTGGACTGCGGACAGGGACTATCGTGGCGCCCGAAGAATATGTGCGTCGTTTAAGCGCTACTTTGCAAAGCAGCATCTGGATGATTGCACCGCTGATGGCTAGGGTCAATAGTCACTTAATTGAGTCAGGTCAATTGCCGAAAATCTTTAAAGAAGAACGTATTGAAATTGCTAAAAGGCAGAACCTTGCACGAGATATTTTCAAAGACTTTATCTGCTCAGCCAACTTAGAAGCACCTTATCTCTGGCTTACATTACCTGAGTCTTGGACATCGGTAGAGTTTACTGAAGCTGCGCAGAGCTTGGATATTGGTGTGTTGCCGAGCTGGATATTTGCTATTAATAAAGATATTGCACCAGAAGCTGTCAGAATCACTCTAACGGGAATCTCTGATATCAACATTCTCAAACAGACTTTGGAATCGCTTGCAGAGTTGTTGCAATAACTCTGTGCTGTAAAGAGAAGCGATATACTATATTACTACCGGAATTATCGATACTATAACGACCATTTTACAGTTATAGCTGATTGGTTGCCCGATCAGTTAGAACTTGTTTTCAATGAGTCCTGTTCTTTACCTAAAACAGATGAGTGGTATCCCTAATGATTTTCTGTGAGCATTCACCAGCTGTTTTTCGCGAAGCAGCTCGATCTTTAGCGGTGTTTATGATTGCCTCTAAGTCTTCGCTGTCATCAATATCAAGAAAGAGATAAGGCAAAGTTTTCATCGCAATGATGTTATCGATGCCATTATCGAAGATATCAACCTTGTCAATGGTTACTAACGATAGGAGATTTTTGCCGACCTGTTTACTAAGTCCATGCGTAAAGGGTAGAGAAAGTCGGACCAGTTTTAGGGGAGGTCGCTGTCGTGCAATAGAATAACGAAGGCCTTATTTACATTGAAGTCAACATCTTCAGTACCGTATAAGATATTGGTAAATGACTTGTCTGGCTCAGCAGCAAAGCTTTTGCTCGATAATCTCACCATCAATCAGGCTGTCGCTAGCATCTACAACATGCTTGTTTGAGATGCCGTTAATACCTAGGTGATGCTAAAACAGCCAGCGACAACAAAATAAGCAAACTTATGGAAAGTGCGAGGTAAAGAGGTTGGTTGGTTAATTCTCATAAAAATTTTCGGTTACGATAGTCAGCGGTGATTAATAGTAACCGAAAATTAGAGATTTGAAAAACCTACTGTCAATTATTGAAAAGGCTTTACTTTCTCAGCTAATGATGGGTTATCAATGAATGGATTGCGGTTTCCTTGAATTTGCTCAATTCTGTCATTACGCCACTGCTCGTGTTTTGAAGGTGGATCCATTTCATTCCATAGCTTCATTAGCGACAACTGTGGTTTGGTGAGATATAACTTATCATACTCATAAGCCATGTATAGCATTGATCGGGCAATTTCGCCTCTAACCGAGTCTCTTGGTTCTACTAATCGCTTGTTTTTAGTCAACTCAAAATCACACTCGCCAAATTTTCTCGCTTCGCCGGGCACAATAGCATAGCCAAGACTGCCACGGGCATCGTTTATTTCTGTTTTTGCTGGGTACATATTATGTAAGTCTGCTTCTACATAGTTAAAAGCATCACTTTTGTTGCGGCATTTCTTCCTAGTACCGCACTTTAAGCCTTTTGTTGCCCAGCTCATTGGGTAGACATGTTCAATATTAACGCCTTTATTGAACTTGTTTTTCTTTAATTGTTGACCACAATAAAGCGTTTCACCGCCATTCTTAGCATATATTTTCTTCCAGAAAATAGGGCGGGCATCTTTGTATTCTTTAATGGCAGTTTGACCTTCAGCATAGCTATTGACTGTGCTAAAAGCTGCGACGCTTAATAGCGCTAAACTCAATGCTTTGGTGATTCTTCTCATATTTTCTCTCTTGTCGTTAGTAAATTATGTGCCGTGAATTAGTGGTACTTGTTAGGCAAATCTATAACAATTTTGGCACCGCCTAAACTTGAATCATAGAGATAGAGCATACCGCCGTAGCCTTCCTCGATAATATCTTTAACGATCGCCATGCCAACACCGTGACCCGGTACAGTTTGATCGGCACGTGTACCACGATCTAGAACAATTTTCTTATTTTCATCAGATATCCCCGATCCGTCATCCTCTATATTGAAGCGAATTAACTTGTCATTAGTGGAGACACTAATGCTCACAATAGATTTACTCCATTTACTGGCATTATCAAGAATATTGCCAAGAAGTTCGTACATATCGCCCTCATCCGCACGAAGCGCAAGCTTAGCTTCAATATCTACTCGATACTCAAGATTCTTATCCGCATAAACTTTCTTGAGGGTGTTGATAATCTTATCAACTAGGGGTTTTATCAATAGTGGCGCCAATAATGCGGATTGACCAGCAGTCGCAGCTTTTTGAAGCTGATAGCTAACTGTTTGATTCATTCGCTCAATTTCATTATTGACGGTGGTTGATAGTTGCTCAATGCTAGGATTACTGGACACGGTGTTTCTAAGCACGGCAAGCGGTGTTTTTAAGCTATGCGCCAGATCCTGCAAGGTATTACGAGATCTGGTGATTCGTCGTTGCTGAAAATCGAGCAAGGTATTTAGATTGTCAACAATTGGGCTGAGTTCTAAAGGGTGTTTGTCGCTTAGCAATAGTTGACTGCCTTTTTCAACGGCATGAATTTCTTTTGCTAGTCTTTTTAGTGGGCGATAGACCCACCACCATAGTGTTACTTGCACAGCTAATAGTGCGATAGCACCGACGCCTAACCAAAATAGCAATCTCTGTAGAAAGGCATCTAATTTTTTCTGGTAAATACTATATTCTTCCATTGCCCAAAAGGTATAAGGTTCGACGACATTTTCTCCATAGTCCCACAGAATAGTAATGCCCATAACATATAGTTTTCTGGGCTTGTCATCACCGGTTAGTAAAATTTCAGGAGCAGAAGAGAACACCTGCTGGCCAATGTCTGGCGGAGTCGGAACCTTGTCGATCTTTCCTAAAATAGCCGAACGCGAATTCCAGACTACTTGACGAGCACCATTCTCAATAAAGGCATATAGTCCAGAGCCTGGAGTGGAAAGGCGAGGTTCAGGCAAATTTTGTGGCATATCCAATGCACTGCTACGGGCTAGAACAGCGCTGAGCATCATATTGATATTGCTTCGTAATCTGCCTTGGGCTTCTTCAAAGGTACTGCGCTCATACGCAGTGTACATGGCATAACCGGAAACGCCCATGCTAAACAATATCGCGACAATCGTTGCTAATAGCGCACGTGCCGCGATAGAGCTGGCAATCCGTTTACTTTGCAAAGTAGTACTTAATAGAGTTATTAGAAAACTAATGCGGCAACAAGCACCTAGTCATCACCAATCGCTTTGGTAGTACCATTTAAACGGTAGCCACGACCACGCAAAGTTTCAATTAAATCGAATTCTTTTTCAGGGTCAATTTTTTTGCGAAGACGACCAATAATAACTTCTAGAACATTACTATCTCTGTCAATTTCTTCTTCATAGAGGTGCTCATTAAGCTCTGCTTTGGAGATTACTTGGCCAGCATGGTGTAAAAAATACTCTAGAACTTTGTATTCAAATGCGGTGAGATCAACCTCTTTTTCACTGCTATAGACGCGCTGTTCTGAAAGATTAATTTCTAGAGGACCGCATGCTATTTTGGAGTGTGCATAACCAGAAGCACGGCGAAGCAGAGCACGGACTCTGGCAATTAGTTCTTCATAGCGGAATGGCTTTATCATATAGTCATCGGCACCCGCTTCTAGGCCCTCGACTTTTTCCTGCCAACGATCATGGGCAGTTAAAATCAATACTGGAAAATCTTTGTCATTTTTACGCCAGTTGCGTATGACATCAATTCCTGAGGCATCGCCCAAGCCGATATCGACAATAGCGACATCTATGCCATATTCTTCGCCTTGAAACTGGCCATCGGTTGCATCCTCAGCCTCTTCAACGGCAAACCCTTCATCACGGAGTTTTTTGGCAAGGGTTTCGCGTAATTGTGGTTCATCTTCTATGATTAGAATTCTCATGGCTTTCCTATTATTTTTAAGATCACAGTTATTTTTTGTTTAATTTTGTCTTTGATTGCACGGCCACTAAGTATTGTTAGAATATATGCCGACATAGGTTAATTAAAGTTAGGGCTGTTTACTGCTGGGGTCAGCAAAGTAAAAGCTTTGAATTTCAGTGACAGTTTCAATTTCTGGTGTTGTCTGTCTTGCTATATTATCTTGAACCACTATCGCTTCACTTCGCAACAATGG
>CAKMZF010000056.1 GCA_929200405.1 uncultured Gammaproteobacteria bacterium
GCCTCAACCATCACTGCCAAAGCGGCTTTTGCTGCCGGTGTGGTTTGGAAATTTTGCAGTACTGCTTTTCCTCTGTTTACAGCAGCTACGTAAGATTGCCTCTCAAGATAGTAGTTGCCTACAACGGCTTCGTATTTTGCTAGGTTGTTACGGATAAACTGCATGCGCTGAGTGGCGTCTTTGGCATAGCGGCTATTGGGGAATCTTTGTACCAGTTCAGAGAAATACCGGAATGTTTGCAGAGCATTGGTCTGGTCTGTTTTAAACTCATTAGGTGGAAAGATTTTGGTAATGAACCCAAAGCCTCTGTCATAGTTAGCGATGCCACGAATGTAGTAGGCATAATCTACGTTCTTATGTCTTGGATAATTATTGATAAAGCGCTCTGCTGTCGCGATGGCTAAATCAGTAGACTGATCTTGATAATAAGAATAGGCAAGGTCTAATAACGCCTGTTGGGCAAAAGCACTGTTGGGGTGCTGTGCGTCCAAGCGTTCTAAGTACTTGGCTGCCTCGTCAAAGTCATAGCTTGATAGCTCGCCAGAGGCGGTATTATAGAGCTTTTCAGCTGACCAGCCGCGGGTCTTCTCTTCAAAAGAGTTGCCACTTGTAGTGCCGCACCCAGCAGCGAGTAATGCAGATGCTAAAATGCCTGCCGTACAAAGCTTTATCGATTGGATCATGTTTATGCCTTATGGTCTCCTAAATATTGAGTAATAGTATAACTAAAACGCCAATAAATAATAGATATATGAGTAGCAAATTGCTGTATTGATGACGTATAAAAGATGCAATAATGTTTTTGGTTTAGTCTTAATGAGGCTCAGGTTATAATAAGGGATACCAACTAAAGATGAACCAGTGACTACATCAAATTTACAACAAACTATTGATTTTATTGTGTCTCCAGATCAATCGGGGATGCGATTTGATGCATTATGTGCCCAAGAGATGAGCCACTTTTCTCGAGAGCGCATTAAACAGTGGATATTGAACGGTGATATCCAGTTAAATGGGGTGCAACAAAAGCCCAAAGTAAAAGTGCAACTTGAGGATCATATAACTGGCATCGCGACCATAAAGCCAGAGCTTGAAGATGAGGGTGAGGACATTCCGCTGAGTATCTGCTTTGAAGATGAGCATATGTTAATTATCGATAAGCCTGTGGGTTTAGTGGTGCATCCAGCAGTGGGTAACCGTAATGGTACGTTAGTTAATGCATTGCTATGGCATTATCCCGAAGCCAAAAATTTGCCCAGAGCAGGTATAGTTCATCGCTTGGATAAAGATACTTCAGGGGTAATGATGGTCGCAAAAACAGTGGCCGCCCATACACACTTGGTGGCAATGCTACAGCGTCGTGAAATTAAACGAGAATATCAGGCAGTTGTTTCTGCTTTATTGGCAGCTGGAGCAACGATTGATGAGCCTATTGGCAGGCATCATCGAGATCGTCTGAAGATGGCAATAGTCTCTGATGGCAAAGAGGCGGTGACGCACTTTACGGTGGCAGAGAAGTTTCGCAACAACTGTTTGGTCGATGTAACCCTTGAAACTGGTCGTACGCATCAAATTCGTGTGCACTTGGCCTCTCGTCATGCCTCTATCGTGGGGGATAAGACCTATGGTGGCCCAGTAAGAGTGGCTAAAGATGCTTCACCTGACTGTCGAGAGTTTTTACAGAAATTCCCTAGACAAGCATTGCATGCTAAGAAATTGACTTTACAGCATCCGATAACCGATGAAGAGGTTTCTGTAACCACTGACTTGCCAGAGGATATGCAGCAGTTGCTTACGGTGTTGCGGCAAGACTTGGCTGAGTTTGAGTAGAGATTTCCATTGAGAGTGGCGATGAATAATAACGATCATACAAGCAGCGCATTAAAGCTTCTTAGACCGCAATGGGCTGCGCCTAGTAATGTTCAAGCTTTCATGACAACCCGTATCGGTGGTGTTTCCCTTGGCGAGCAAAGTTATCAAGGATTAAATGTTGGTGCTCACTGTGGTGATGATTTGACAGCTGTGCAAGCTAATAGAACGTTATTAAGTAGCGTTGCTCAACTGCCCAGTGAGCCTGTTTGGTTGAAGCAAACTCACTCGACTACTGTTGTAGATGCTCAGGAATATTCACAGCGACCAACAGAGCAGAAGACAGATGCTGATGGCAGTTATACAGACAGGCCAGAGATTGTGTGTGCAGCCATGACGGCAGACTGTTTGCCGGTATTGATTAGCAATAGTGCAGGGACTGAGGTGGCAGCAGTACATGCGGGTTGGCGTGGCTTGGCAGATGGTGTGCTAGAAGCTGGGATTGCTAAATTTACTTCGCCTGTAGAAGAGCTGCATATATGGCTAGGAGCAGCGATTGGGCCGAATTGCTTTGAGGTAGGTGCTGAAGTGGTTGAGTTCTTTGCTGATCATGATGCAAAGGCGTCGCTTTGCTTTATTCAGTCGTCACAGCATACGGATAAATGGCTGGGGAATTTGTATCAATTAGCAAAACAGCGATTGGCAATGCTAGATGTGCGGTCAGTGCAGATAACAGGTGGTGAGCATTGCACATTCACTGATGTGGAAAACTTTTATTCCTATCGACGTGATAAAATCACCGGTAGAATGGTGTCACTTATTTGGTTTAATTAATGGAACTTAAAAACGGAAAACAACTGAGAAGAAACAGAACTTTCACTTTGAGACAGGGACGTTTAACGCCCGGTCAAGAAAATGCAATGGAAGTTTTGTGGCCCAAATACGGTCTTGAATTTGATGAGAGGAATCCTCAGTTATTTGATTTAGAACAAGTATTTCCTGTCCGACAGCCGGTAGTTTTTGAAATTGGCTTTGGCAATGGTGAAAGTCTGGTGCAAATGGCAGCGGAGCAGCCACAGAAAAACTTTATTGGTGTGGAAGTGCATACTCCGGGTGTTGGTCATTGCCTGTTGCAAATTGACGAGCAACAGTTGCAAAATTTACGCGTAGTGCAGGCAGATGCCGTTGAGGTGCTTACTTATGCATTTGCTGATGAGTCATTGTCACGTGTGCAGGTTTACTTTCCTGACCCATGGCATAAAAAAAGGCATCATAAAAGGCGGATTATTCAACCTGAATTTGTAGAGCTGGTACATAGTAAACTATTTGCTGGCGGTCAGTTAAATCTGGCAACGGACTGGGCAGAGTATGCCGAGCATATGGCGCTTGTATTACAAGATTCAAAATTACACAATACTACAGAAGATGGTGCGCAATGTTGGCCAAGTCCTGCGCAAAGGGCACAGACTAAATTTGAAAGACGAGGAATGCGTTTAGGGCACGAGCTATTTGATTTTATATATAAAAAATAATTAAAACAATAATCATTACAAATAAAAGCTGCGAGAAGTATGTTAGTAACCCCCAATGGATTGGCTTATCAGCTGCAAGGAGATGTACAAAATCCGACGTTAGTGCTGTTGCACAGTGGTGGTATGTCTTCCGAAGAATGGAAGCCTTTTTTATCTGGCTTAACTGCTCGATATTACCTGATTATATTTGATTTACCCGGCCATGGAGCCAGTAGGCCGGTGCCATTGTCTGTTCATGGCTTTGCGAAGGCGATTCATCGCGGTATCAAGTCTATTACGGATGAGCCTGTGATGATCTTAGGTAGCTCATTGGGGGGTGCTGTAGCGTTAACCATGAGTATTTTATTCTCAGAGACTGTTAAGAAGTTAATTGTTTACCGCATGGGTTTTCGCAAATCCTTAAGCTCTGGTGAAGCAACTCGTGAGATGGCTAGCCCTGTTTATTGGCAGCGTCATGGCATGGCCAGTTGGTTGCAAAAGATTCATCGCTTTCAGGCTGATTTCTCCGATCATGTTGAGGCAGAGACAGCATGGGAGCAGGTTATTAAAAATGTAACCAAGCTGATGTCTCCAGGCAATACAGATTTTGACTTTAGCTTGTTGGAATTAAGAACGCTTGTCATGCCAACGCTTTTAATCTGCGGTGACAATGATCCGATTGCTCCACTAAACGATATTATTCTTATGCATCAGACTATTTCTAAAGGTTCGCTGTGGATATTGCCCGATACGGGTCATATTACCGCAGCGAATACTTGGCGAAAAGAAGCATTTATTAAAGAAGTTAGTGGCTTCTTGAGTGCTAAATAAACGTGTTTAGTTTGGCTTAAAGCCAAACTTTTGGTTAAGTGTCGGTTGATACAAAGCATGAATACGCTTCTGAAAAACTCTGATATGTGACTGGCACTGTTTCACGGTTTTAAGATTGGCTTTTTTGCTGCTTCTTTTTGGCCTCTATTTCCAGCTTTCGTGTGCTCTTAGCTATCTTGTCTAAAGTGGCGTTGATTAAAGTGTGAGCCCCTTCGCCCCCATAAGCTTTTGCGATATCTATCGCCTCATTTAAAATCACTTTATAGGGGATATCTAGCCGATATTGCAATTCATAACAAGCTAGCCACAAAATACTAGTCTCAATAGGGTCTAGTAGGTTAAATGGCCGAGAAGATGCTGGTTCGATTGTGCTATTTAACTCATCAATATGTAAGGGAATTTGTTGAAAAACTGCTTGAAAATAGGCAGTGTCAGCCTCTTTCATTTCTTCTCGCAATAGAAACTGACCATTGATTAGGCCAGTGTCTTGCGCCGTTAATTGCCATTGATATAGTGCTTGCATAACCAGCACACGGCTCAGGTGCTTCTTGCTTAGTGGCTTCTGTTTTGGAGTAGTGCTGTCATTCGCACTGCCTTTGTTGGCTTTCTGGGTCATGTGTTATCGCTGTTATGTAAGGTATTCTATAAAGGTTGCAGCGAAGATATTTTGTTATATCTGCGCGTGAAGGTTGATCATCTCAATAACGGTAGTCGCTGCTTCAGCTCCTTTATTACCAGCTTTAGACCCTGAACGTTCGATGGCTTGCTCAATGGTATCCACTGTCAATACGGCATTGCCTAGCGGGATGTTGTGCTGCATGCTGACATTTGCCAAGCCTTTGGTGGCTTCGCCAGCAACGTAGTCAAAGTGCGCAGTCGCACCGCGAATAACAGCGCCTAATACGACAATGCCATCATATTTGCCAGATTTGGCAATAGCCTGTGCTGTTAGCGGTAGCTCAAATGCGCCGGGAACAATATAGTGAACAATGTCGTCTTGATTGATGCCATGGCGGATTAGAGCATCCTCAGCGCCGCGCACTAAGTGGCTAACAATAAAATCATTAAAACGGGAAGAGAGTAATGCTATTTTAGCGCCTTTAGGTGCGCTTAAATGACCTTCTACGATAACAGTCATGGCCTTGTTGTCCTATATTGTAAGTTTAAAGAGCTGGCAACGCTTTCAATAAAAGTATTGCCTATCGTCTATGGTATAGACAATAGTGGTTCTAATGAAAACCATTGGCTTCAAGTAAGCCAAGCATTGTAGCATTTTTCGCATTCGCTGTGCTATCCTCAGTGCCTACTTTTGTGAGCATTCTTTCTAGATATCTAGCGATGACATCAATTTCTAGGTTTACTTTTTGGCCTATCTTGATCTCTGATAAAGTAGTTTTGTCTGCTGTGTGAGGCACGATATTGACTGAAAAATGGCTATTTTCTACAGAGTTCACAGTTAAGCTAATGCCATCGATAGTGATAGAGCCTTTTTTGGCAATATAGTGCGCTAAATCATTGGGCATAGAGAAGCTCAGTTTTAGAGAACGGCCATCTTCTTCAATAGAATCCAAAACGCCAAGACCATCAACGTGACCAGATACGATATGGCCACCGAGTCTGGAGGAAGCGAGCAGGGCTTTTTCAAGATTCACTTTACTACCTAAGGCAAGCTGGGCAAGACTGGTGAGGGATAGAGTCTCGTTGGAAACATCCGCCGAAAATTCATTGTCATTGAATGAGACTGCTGTGAGGCAGACACCGGACACGGCAATACTGTCGCCCAACTTGCAGTCGTCTAAAAAGCCATTAGGGCAGTTGATTAACAACCGTTTGTCACCACCTATGGGCTTAATGGATTTGATTTCTCCGACGACTTCAATAAGTCCTGTAAACATGTTTGCTTCCTTTACGATCAATTTTGTGGTCAATTTTACGATCAATAGCGGTGAATACTATAAATCCGGATCATGAGTTTTTTGTGGGGTGGCGATATATTTTATATCATTGCCTAGTGTTTGTAGAGCGCTGACAGTCAGGCGCTTTTGCGCTGCCATCGTTGGGATATTCAGATAATAGCAAGCCTTCGCTTCATGGCCAAGAAATGTTGGGGCTTGATAGATAACAAACTCATCGACGAGATTTGCTTGAACAAAAGCGCCGCTCAGTTGACCGCCAGCTTCAACCATAAGGTCGTAGCAATGATACTCGGTAGCTAATACATGGAGCAACTTAGCCAGATCAACTCTCCCAGATGAGTCCGCGTCTACCGTCTTGATTTCTACCTCGGTAGGAATATTAGCGGAAGCGAATATTTCAGATAACGCTTGCTGACTAGCTGCCAGTGTTATGAGCAAGATTGGGCCGCCCTGTTGAAATATTTGTAACTCTGGGCGCAATCTGGCTTTGGCGTCAATAATGACCCGTAGAGGCTGTCTCGGATTATCACCAAACTCAGCGCTAGGGCGGACAGTGTAGCGTGGATTGTCGGTTAACACAGTACCAGTACCTGTTAATATAGCGCTGCTCGCAGCCCGTATTCTTTGTGCGTCCTCTCGGGCTTCTGTGCCTGTTATCCATTTGCTTTCACCTGATTTCAAGGCGATTCTGCCATCCAAACTGATCGCAGATTTCAGAGTGACAAAGGGCATACCTAGTCGCTTGGCTTTGAAAAATCCTCGGTTTAGCATGTCTGCAGCTTGGGTAAGTGGCTGATATTGACTAACCGCTATACCCGCATTGACTAAGGTCTGCCAGCCATTGCTGGCTTCAGGATTAGGGTCTCTGCTGGCGATAACGACTTCTTTGATGCCAGCGTTAATAAGTGCCCAAGCACAAGGTGGGGTTTTTCCGTGGTGGTTGCATGGCTCCAGTGTTACATAAGCGGTTGCACCTTCGCTGCTAAGTCCTTTATCTTTAACATTTTGCAAAGCATTGATCTCAGCATGCTCCTGACCTGCATACTGGTGATAACCTTCTCCAAGAATGGTGCCGTCTTTGGCGATAACACAGCCGACTCTGGGATTAGGGTAAGTGGTGTAGCGGCCTTGTTCTGCTAGGGTTAATGCGCGTTCTAAAAAGTCATGTGTATTCATAGAGATTTTGCTATTTGATAATACCTACATTTACAGTGCACAGCATCGTGCGACCATTGACATGGTGTACGAGGTCGTAGCAGGTGAGTCCATTAGTCGCTATTCGCGAGATGCAAGTCGATCGATAATATGCTTAAAGGCTTCAACGTCTTGAAATGATAGGTAAACAGAGGCAAAGCGAATATAAGCAACTTCATCAAGCTCTTTTAGTTCGGCCATTATCCACTCACCCAGACGTCTAGCAGGTATCTCTCTATCTGGTTCACGACGCAGTCTATACTCGATATTATCGATAATTTTTTCTACCGAACCCGGATCAACAGGCCTTTTCTCTAAAGCCAGTTCTAAGCCACGGCGCAACTTGGAGGAATTATAGGTCTCAATACTTTTGTCTTGCTTGATGATTCTGGGGGTGTCTAATTCTGCAACCTCAAAGGTGGTGAATCTTGCTTGACAATGCATGCACGAGCGTCTGCGGCGAACCTTATCGCCCTCGCTTGAGAGTCTTGAGTCGACGACTTTAGTATCATTGGCTTCACAGAATGGACAGTGCATGATTTCTCCTTAAGGCTGATATTATAGGCGATGCAAAATAAAACGGAACTTATTTAAGAGCTTAGTATCGAACTTTAGCTGTCTATTTAGTCTCTATCTGTTGCGACGGGCAAATAAACTGCATTGGCTTTGTGCTACTGACTAAAATAAACATTGAGAATGGTTTACAATACCAATCATATGTAAGTCTTACTAATTTACAACTTCAACAGCTTAGAGCAAATATACAGAAATGAGTGATCAGTTTATTCAAAACCTACGGCAAATCTCGCCGTATTTGAAATCACATCAAGGGAAAACTTTTGTTTTGCACCTTGATGCTGAGCTGTGGAAGTCTGAAGATTTTATCTCTATCTGCCATGAAATTGCCTTGCTAAATGTGCTAAATGTGAAGCTAGTGATTGTCATGGGCTCTCCACAAAGTACACCAAGGCCGATAGATTTTCTGCAAATGCAGAGCTATAACGCTGCTTTAGCAAAACAATCGGATCAGTTAATCTCTCATCTGTCATCAGGACTATCAGATGCCGCTGGCAGTGGCGGACAAACTCACGTTGTCAGCGGCAATGTCGTAAAAGCCAGACCAGTAGGGATTATCAGAGGCGTTGATTTTGGTTTTGCAGGCAAAGTTTCTCGAATTGATATTGCTAAACTAGAGCAGTGGATTGACCATGCCGGCTCTGGTGCTATCGCGGTGTTGCCCTCTAAAGGCTACTCGGTGTCTGGTGAAATATACGGGCTACAAAGTCAATCACTTGCCTGCCAAGTGGCCAAAGAACTTGGAGCGGAAAAACTTATTTTCTTGCTAAGCGAAATAAGCTTAGAGGCAACTATATTTGCAGCCAGTAAAAAATGGATGTCATTTACGCAGCTGTTAAATAGTGAAAAGCAGAATTATCAAGAAGTGGAATTTCTTACCGGATCTGCAGCCAGTAGGCGATTGCAATATTGGTTGGTACAGTACCAAAGTGAACATCTTAAACGAGTGCATTTGCTACCAGGGGAGCCTGAGGCATTGTTAAAAGAACTGTACACCGCTGATGGGTATGGTCATATGATTGCGGCTGATAATTATGATGAAATACGGCAAGCAACGATTAGCGATATCCCCGGTATTTTGGCACTGATTCAACCGATGGAGCAGACCGGAGAGTTGGTTGCCAGACCGCGAGAGCAGCTTGAGCAGGAGCATCATCTGTTTACGCTGTTATTGCGCGATAATAAAATTATTGGCTGTGCCGCGTTGTATCCTTATGGTAAACAGGCTGAGCTGGCCTGTTTTGTTATTTCTCAGTCCTATCAGAAACGTGGTTTGGCGAGATTTTTGCTCAGAGAAATGGAACAAAAGGCAAGGGAGCAGTCCATTGAGGAGCTCTTTGTGCTTTCCACTCAAACTGGTGGTTGGTTTATTCAGAATGGTTTTGCGCGGATTGGAAGGGATGATCTGCCAGAGCAGAAGAAGCAATTTTATAATTGGCAGCGACAATCTATTGCCTACGCAAAATCAATCTCTAAGTCCTAAACTGTTAACTAGCAGCTAGTCTTCAATAATTAATCAATATCTACGTATTTAATTTATAGTTTTTAAAGAGTAAAAAAGTATGATTCAGTGGTTTGTAAAAAACAAAATAACAAAACGAGTATTTTATAACTGGGCAATTTTATCGCTAGTCACGATAATGGCTGGGGTGTCCGGCTGCGGTAATAAAAGTGCTTTGTACCTGCCGACAGAAAAATCAGCGACAAAAGAGCCTGTAAAAGAATCTATGAAAGCACCTGCTAAGGGTATGGAGACTGATCCTGCTTCAGTTACTATGGCAATGCCGAAAAATCTTCAAAGCAACCCACAGACATTAGAGGAATTGGTTTAATGGTTGAAACAAAACATTTCAATAGAGCAGCAGATGCTGCCCTAATGGTTGAGTCAGTAGCTTTGACTCAGATTGCCGCTGATTATGGTACCCCTTCATTTGTCTATTCAAAACAAGCGATAGTAGAAGCATGGCAGCGTTTTAAAAAGCCGCTAGGCGATCACCCTGGCTTAATATGTTACGCCGTGAAAGCCAATAGCAATATTGCCATTTTACAATTATTGGCAAGCTTGGGAGCGGGGTTTGATATCGTCTCTGGCGGTGAGCTGATGCGTGTACTAGCGGCAGGAGGTGATCCTAATAAAGTGATATTTTCTGGCGTGGGTAAAACCAGCGCAGAAATTGAGTTGGCGCTGAAACATCAAATTCACTGCTTTAATGTAGAGTCTCTGGCAGAGTTGGATAAAATCCAACAAATCGCTGAGAAAATGGATGTAATTGCGCCAATTTCCTTTCGGGTCAACCCTGATGTTGATGCAAAAACGCACCCCTATATCTCAACGGGTCTCAAGGAAAATAAATTTGGCATACCCATAGACTCTGCATTGCAAGCCTATGGCGCAGCACAGAAAATGAGTCATATCGGTATTACCGGTGTCGACTTTCATATTGGCTCACAACTGGGTGAAGTTGCTCCATACTTTGAGGCGATTGATAAGACGTTGAACTTGATTGATAAGTTGAAGGCCTCGGGAATAGAAGTGAAGCATCTGGATGTTGGCGGTGGCATGGGGATACAATATCAAGATGAAACAGCGATGGATGTGCAGCCATTATTTGACTACCTGCTGCCAAAATTAGCAGAGCGAAATTTAGCAGTCTCAATGGAGCCGGGTAGATGTATCGTTGGCAACGCTGGTGCACTGTTGACGAAAGTGGAGTATATTAAAGATACTCCCGATAAGAATTTTGTGATTGTCGATGCAGCAATGAACGATCTGATTAGACCAGCGCTTTATAGCGCTTGGCAACGAGTAGAAGTAGTTAGTTCAGCAGCGACAAAAACCCGTGAATATGACATCGTAGGCCCCGTATGTGAAAGCGCTGATTTTCTCGCCAAAGGCCGAGAGCTGGCGGTGGATGAGGGTGATTTGATTGCAGTACTGGATTCAGGCGCCTATGGCTTTGTGATGAGTTCAAACTACAACACTCGCCCAAGAGCAGCCGAAATATTGGTTGATAATGATACCACGCACGTTGTCCGAGAAAGAGAAAGTGTAGAGTCATTATTTGCTTTGGAAAAACTGGTGTAATCTCACGAGCAGTAACGACAGAAAAAGAGAGTCAGAAAATGAATTTACCATTTAGCAAAATGCACGGCTTAGGCAATGATTTCATGGTTTTTGATAACTCAGAAATCGCTTTAGAGCTGACACCGTTGATGGTGAGTCAATGGGGTGATAGACAGTGGGGCGTAGGTTTTGATCAGCTACTAGTAGTTGAACAACCGAAAAGCGAAAATGCGCACTTTAGCTATCGTATTTTTAATGCTGATGGCAGAGAAGTTGAGCATTGTGGTAATGGAGCTCGCTGTTTTGCACGATTTGTTAGAAATCAGAAACTGACAGATTTAAAAACCATTATTGTGGATACAATTAAAGATCAACTTGAGTTGGTGGTCAATGATGATGGTTATGTGACGGTTATGATGGGGGTGCCGACTTTTGAGCCAACAGAAATTCCGCTTGATGCCAATAAGGCAGAACAATATCAAGTGACCCATGACACAGCAGGGGATATAGCTTTTCAAGCCGTCGCCATCAGTAACCCACATGCTGTCTTACAAGTAGAATCTGTCAACTCGGCTGCGGTTGAAACAATAGGGCCATTTTTGGAATCACACCCCATATTTCCGAATAAAGTAAATGTTGGCTTTATGAGGGTTCAGGATAGGCAGAATTTTGATCTACGCGTATTTGAGCGAGGTGTTGGTGAAACCCAAGCCTGTGGTAGCGGTGCCTGTGCTGCTGCGATTATCGGTATGCAAAATGGCGTACTTGATAGCACGGTTACAGCACATTTAGTTGGCGGAAATTTAGAGATTTCCTGGGCTGGAATAGGGCAACCAGTGTATATGAAAGGTCCGGCAGTAGAAGTATTTAGAGGCGAAATAAAGGTAGAGGGATAGATGTCAAAGTTTAGCGAAAATGATGTTAGCTTTCTGAGCAGTTATGCAGTGCCTAATAGCAGAGAAGGGAATGATAAAGAAGATAATGTAGATGCTTATACACCATTACAACAGACTGCTGCCAATGTTTTGCTGACGGATGAGTTGGTGATGAGCTATATAGATTCACACCCAGAGTTCTTGCAAAAGCATGAGTCTATTATAGCTGAAATTGCGATTAATCACGAAGCTGGTGGGGCTATTTCTTTACTGGAGCGCCAAGTACTGACTTTGAGAGCGAGAAATCGTGAACTGTCAGCACAAATGCACAATAATGAACAGGCTGCTGATGAAAGATTATCTCAACTCGTGACGATTGCTAGGGATAATGAGAAGCAAAGCAAACAGTTTTATAAGCTAGCGCAGTTTATTATCAGTGCTTTGGTTAACCGCAAGCCGCTGATTAAAGTACAGGAAGTGGTAATTGATTATTTAGAGGAGGAGTTCTCTCTGGATTGCGTGAAGTTGCTAAAGATAACCGATGCAGATGCTGAGGAACTTTCAACCAATATTGTTGACCTCATCCGTTACGGGGTGCCAGTGTGCGGACCACTTAGTCAGGAATGGGAAGAGGTTATCTTACAGGAAGATGAGGCAGAACTAGTGAACTCAGCCGCGCTATTGCCAATCAGAGGGGCTAAAAAAAATGCAGTTCTGTTATTAGGGAGCGCTGATGAACAGCGCTTTCATCTGAGATTGGGGACACATATGCTACGCGACTTAAGTCGATTAATCGCTGAGATTATTTAAATAGCCGCTTATTATATATAGACGTTGGAATTAACAAATAGCACTGCTTATTAATTGTCAGTGCTATTTGGCATAGTCAGTGAAATCACATTATCCACAGATGTGTGAAATTGAAAACATCTGTCTAAATATTCATAAGCTTCGTCTACACCTTGTCGTTTTAGCGATGAGAATAGTTGAGCTGAAATTTTATTATTAGCGCCTATCTTATTCTTCACTTTCAGTAATTGATTCTTGGCAGCGCCAAAGCTTAGCTTATCTGATTTGGTCAACAGGATACGAGTCGATAAATTGGCAGCTTCCGCCATTTCTAAAAATGCTTGATCTAAGTCTGTTAGCGGATGCCGAGAGTCCATCAACAATACCAGACCGCATAAACTTTTGCGTTGGTAAAAGTAATTGGTTAGTAAAACATCCCAGTGGTTGCGGATTTTGGTAGGGACTTTTGCATAGCCATAGCCAGGTAAATCAATTAATCGGCGTTGCTCATCAACGGTAAAGGTATTAATCAGCTGTGTTCTACCCGGCGTTTTTGAGACTCTGGCCAGTTGTCGTTGCCCCACAAGAGTGTTTAACGCGCTGGATTTTCCGGCATTTGATCTGCCGCAGAAAGCGACCTCAAAACCCTGATCTTCAGGGAGCTGCTTTAAATCGTTAGCGCTGAGCAAGAACTCTATTTTTTGTCGTTGGCGCTTAAAGCTCATGGCAGAAGATACGAGAGTATTTTGCGAGGTGATCTTGCTAGATGTCATGAATCGTTCCATTCTTATTAGGTGTGAATGAGTGAAAAATAAATTGCTTATAGGAATTTCCACATCAATCGCTGATTTTTCGTATGATTGAGCTATAATAACGCAGAATTTTTTATTCTGGTATGCGCTTAGTTTAGATTACTGACAAATGTGATATTTTCTAATCAAGCAACCAGCGTGTTTCCACATTATTATATTAGCAGTAAAAGCTGCTAATTACTCGTTATTACTTGGAGTCTTTCATGCAAAAACTTACCTTATCGCTAGCAGCAGCTTCACTAATGCTATGTAGCTCACTATCGGTAGCCTCAGATGACGCACATAGCGATCATGCATCTTCCTATGCTAGTGAAGCTGATGTTCCACAACTGGGCAGTGCAGAAGCTGGTGCAGAGAAAGTAGCAGTTTGTGCTAGCTGTCATGGTGACAAAGGTCAAAGTGCTATCGCAGATAATCCTAAGCTAGCAGGCCAAAGTGCAAAGTACATTGCTCAACAGCTTTTTGCTTTTCAAACAGGTGTTCGTGAAAACGCAATTATGCAAGGTCAAGTTGGTAACTTGAGCGAAGAAGATATGAGAGATATTGGTGCTTACTATGAAAGCCAAGGCATCGCCTATGCAGAGTTCGGTGAGGGTGACCATGAGCGCGGTAAAGAAATTTACCTAGCGGGTATCCCTAAGCAAAACGTACCTGCTTGCATTGGCTGCCATGGAATAGATGGTAAAGGTATAGGGCCAACGGGCTATCCAGTACTTGCTGGTCAGCATGAAAAGTATCTTAATACACGATTGTCAACAATGGCAGATGGTGACGCGGAAACTGAGAACGCATTGGCAATGAAAGAAATTGCTGCGCGTTTACGCAAAGCGGATCGTGAAGCCCTTGCTTCATACATACAAGGTTTACATCCATAAAAGTAAACTCTTGTTAGAGTACTGAAATTTCAAAAACGCAGTGATTTATCACTGCGTTTTACAATATAAACCAAGGGAAATGACAACGAAGTAGAGCGATCGCTAGCTTGAAATATTTGTCAGCCCTAACAAATATCGGAGAAATCAATGCAAACACGTCGTACAATCCTTCGTTTAATAGCCATTTCAGCTTTTAGTATCGCAGCCTTAGGCTCTGTAGCCACAGCGCAAATGGACAAGTATGTTGCTGGTCGAGATTATCTAGAGCTAGCGGTAAATGCCAAAGTAGAACCGAATAGTGAGAAAAGCGGCGAAGTGGTTGAGTTTTTTTCTTATGGTTGCCCACACTGTAACTCGTTCGAACCTATCGTTCAAAAATGGGAAAAAACCATGCCAGCGGATGTGAACTTTATTCGTTCACCAGTGTCATTCGGTAGACAAGCTTGGGCTTTACTATCCTATGCTAAGCACATTGCGAGTAAGCTAGGAGTTGAAGAAAAAATGCACCACGAGATGTTCAAAGCAGTACATGAAGCCAAATTGCAGATACAAGATTTAGATAGCATTAAAAGTGTTTTTACCAGTGCTGGTGTTGCCCCAGAGGATTTTGATGCAGCAGCTAAATCGATTCAAGTTAAAGCAGATTTTCAAAAATCTGAAAAAAATGCCATCAATTATAAAATCAGCGGTGTACCAGCGATTGTAGTGAATGGTAAATATTTGGTTAGCTCAAGTAATGTGAAGAGCTATGAGGAAATATTTAAAGTCGTAGATTTCTTGCTATCTAAAGATAATGTTGATTTAAAGCCTAAAGCCTAAAGCCTAAAGCCTAAAGCCTAAAGCCTAAAGCCTAAAGC
>CAKMZF010000057.1 GCA_929200405.1 uncultured Gammaproteobacteria bacterium
TTGGTGAGCTTCTAGGCCGATATATGTGTGCTAATCAAGGAACACTATAGCGATTTAGAATCTGTTTAGAGCAAAGCCCCCAGACCAAGCATCAGTGGAATGGTAACCACAGAAAGTACGACTTGCAATGAAACAATCGCCGCGTACAACTCGGCATCTCCACCCATCTGTCTCGCCAACACAAAACCATTCATCGCGGTTGAGACCGATGCTGAAAGCATTGCAATTTGCAATGGCAGTCCGGTAACCGAAAACACCCAGCAGCAGAGAAACACGATTATAGGAAAAATCACGATTTTACCGATAACACCAATAAAGACACTGGCACTACCGTTTTTCATAGCTTGCCAACGAACACCTGCACCCACTGCCAATAGCCCTATTGACAAACCTGCGCGACCCACCATATCCAAGCCTTCCATCAACGGTGGATAAATAGGAAGCTTCGTCACGTTAATAGCAAAACCCAGTAATGCCGCCCAAATCAAGGGCATTTTTAAAGTGTTTACTAGGGTGGTTTTTATCGACGGTTTGCCATCGGAGGTGCAAACCGTTAGCACGATCACGGTAATAAAATTCAGCAACGGCACGCTAAACGCCATGATTAAAGCCACTAGCGCAACCCCTTGAGAGCCAGAGAAACTATTGGCGATACCCAAAGCCATAAAACCATTCCAGCGAACGGTTGTTTGAAATATTGAACTATAACTACGATCGCTGATACCCCTTTTGTGTAAGGGTCGACGCAATAACCAGACTAAAAGAATTTGAATGGTTATCGCGGTGGCGTAGGCTTGAACAAAAGCACTTAGGTTTATCCCGCCAAAGTCCATTTTTATTAAGGATTCCAATACTAAAGCTGGAAATAATAGCCAATAACCGAGAGACTCTATCCCTTGCCAGTTTTTCTCTGCCACTAAGCCAGATTTCCGCATCGCGAAACCCGCAGATATCACTAAAAAAACTGGCAATAAGCTCTCAAATACTAATAAAGCCATCTACTAACCTCTCGGCTAAGGCTAGTTTGAATATTAGCCAAGTCAGTCAAGGCTTAGGCATATGTGCAGAGATAGGCGGTATCCATATCCACTCTAACGCTAAATGCAGCGCCAGCAGGTATCTCAAAACTTTGCTGCTCTTTATAAGTAGCCCAATCATCACTATTCGGTAATTTAACTGTCATTTCACCACTAATAACGGTCATGGTCTCATGTTTTGAGGTATCAAATTGATACTCTCCTGGTGAGATAATACCAACGGTTGATGGCAGTTCTCTACCTTGAAACCCAACTGAAACGACCTTTTCATCAAAATATTTATTAATAGCAAACATTCACAACTCTCCCATTATCATTATATTAAAGTCAACTAATGTACCCAAAAGCTAAGAATATCACTAGAGGTATCTATACGGATATTTGGCAAACGCTAGCTATTCTGTATATACCGTGACTAATCAGCCTTATTTGGTGCCGTATATTCTGTCGCCTGCATCCCCTAAGCCCGGTAGTATATAGCCTTTATCATTTAACTGCCTGTCTACCGAAGCAGTGTATAAAGCAACATCTGGGTGCGCTTCATTAAAAGCTTTAACACCTTCAGGTGCCGCCAAAAGACATAGAAAGCGTAAATTCTTAGCACCACCCTGTTTTAGCCGAGTAACGGCAGCGATTGCTGAGTTTGCTGTAGCTAACATCGGATCCACTGCAACCACCAATCTTTCGGAAATATCTTGAGGTACTTTATAATAGTATTCCACCGCCTCTAGAGTATCGTGGTCACGATATAAACCAACATGACCAACCCTAGCCGATGGCACAAGTGTCAACATGCCATCTAGCAGACCATTACCTGCCCTAAGCACAGAAACAAAACATAACTTTTTGCCAGCTAAGACGGGTGCATTCATAGTCTCCATCGGCGTTTGAATACTCCGGGTTGACAAGGGTAAGTCCCTGGTGACTTCATAACAAAGCAGCATAGCGACTTCATTTACTAGTGCTCTAAAAGTACGGGTAGAGGTCTCTTGGTCACGCATTAACGTCAGTTTATGCTGGATTAGTGGATGGTCAATAATATTTATGTTCATCTGTATAAAGCTCTCAATGGTAATTGTTTTATGAATCAGGAGAATCAATACTGGACTTAAAAGTCTATCACTTAACCTCTATTCTTGATAATGCCTTAACAGCGAAATTTAATCGTTTATAGTCATTTCCCAATTTACTCTGTAATGGCAATTTATCAATCCAGGCTAATTTTGCAGCTATTAGGTGAATATTATCCTGCTGCAATGTCGGAAGCTTTTCTGTTATGAGGCGCAAAATATCAATAAAATAGGACTGATCTTTTATAAAATACCTTGTAAAGCTATGTGCAAAAAACAAACAATCTCTTGCTTGAGAATCGCTAACATTAAAGATACTCCCAGGATCATCTTCAAAATCAATAAACCCGACTTTATCTTGGTTCTCCCCTGAAAAGCAAATATTTCTATCAAATGCTTGACTTAGATATTGCCCTTTTTGATGTAACTCAACAATTGCGTTGGCAATTAACTCTATTTTCTGACGTCGATAATTTTTCTCTACCTCAGGGGTGCTCCTGAAAACATTTGCGGCTCTAATTCCCAAATCAGAGAGTAAAAGCCAGTCATCACCCGAGGTTATAATCTGAGGAACCAATATATTATGCTTATGCAGTTGCAAAATCCGCTCTCGCTCAATGGTAATGCCAATAATTCCACCAACTTTCGGAACGGGCTTTAGAAGCTTCATATCAAACCATTTACTAGCCTTTTCCAATCCCGAATAAAGAAAACGGCGATTTATTTCTTCAGATTTTTTCAACCAAAAACAACCATTATAAGATTGAATTTTCTGAATTTTATTACCATTCTTCCAAGCTGCCGACCATGCTTCTGCTGTTATCCCCGTATTCTGATATAGCTTTTCTAAATCGATATTTTCCATATAAAACTCTGTAAGTTAATATTCATAACTACATTCTCTGACTTAAAAATAAGAAACTGCTACTAACACAAATGACCAATAGCAACACAGACAGCCAGTTGGATCGCATTTTTGGTAATGCCTCTTGTTCAGATTGTAATTGCATATTGCCAGTTACCATGCTTGTGGTTAACTTTGCTTTTTTACGCCAGCGATAAAAAACAATCGCGGCAACATGCATCGCCACTATCCCAATTAATGCTTTTTCACCCCAATGATGTATGGTGTACATGAGATCAGAGATATCGTTGGATACCGCGTTATAAAATGGTGCTTCCCAAAGAATATCATCTGAGATAAATAGACCTGATACCGCCATTGCTGCGCAGACTAGCAATAGCAATATTGCACTTAATCCACCGACTGGATTGTGACCAAGATATTGATGGTAGGTTGTTGATGGTAGTGATTTTAGATAACTAGTGATGTTGCTAGGCGAGTATAAAAACGTAGAAAACTGGACTGATTCTGAACCAATAAATCCCCAAATTATCCGATATATAAGCAATCCTAAGATGCAAAAACCGACTCGAAAATGCCACTCTGTGTAGCTACCTTCACCAAACTCCATGGTTAGAAACTGATTGAGAATACCCAACACTAAAAACCAATGAAATAATCTCAGACCCAAATCCCAGACCCGTACTTTCGTTCCTATCTGCATCCTGTCCTTCATAAATGTCCACATTAATTGCTAAAAATACCCCTGAACATCACTCATTTTCTGATGAGACTGGTAGATTTTCCTGTAAAGCATCATCTTCGTGATGTTGTTGTATCTCCCATAGTGTTGCGTATGTGCCTTTCTTAGCCAGCAACTGCTGATGTTTACCAACCTCAACCACTTCGCCTTCTTCCAATACCACAATCTGATCGGCATGAGCTATCGTTGATAAGCGGTGAGCGATAATTAAAGTGGTGTGCTCTGCTGCCACCTGTTCCAGTGCCTGCTGTATAGACTGCTCAGTGCGGCTATCCAGCGCTGAAGTTGCTTCATCAAAAATCATTATCCGTGGCTGCTTTAGAATCGCTCGTGCTATCGCCACCCTCTGCTTTTCACCGCCAGAGAGCTTTAAGCCGCGCTCCCCTACCTGTGTTTGATAACCTTCTGGCAGGCTATTGATAAATCGATCTAACTGCGCAGAAGCAGCAGCAGCATGAACCTCTGCCTCTGTGGCATTAGGTCTACCATAGGCTATATTATAATACAGCGTATCATTAAACAGTACGGTATCTTGCGGCACAATCCCAATCGCCTGCCGCAAACTTTTTTGAGTCACGGAGGTGATCGGCTGCTCATCGATTAAAATCTGCCCAGAGGAAACGTCATAAAAACGATATAGCAATCTTGCCAAAGTGGATTTTCCCGATCCGCTATGCCCAACGATTGCCGTAGTGGTGCCTGCGGGTAACTCAATATCAACTCCCTTAAGAATAGGCCGAGCCGCATCGTATGCAAAGGCAACATTGTCAAAACGAATACCCGCATGCTTTATCGCCAATGGTGCAGCATCTGGTTTGTCTTTGACCTCAGCATCAGAACCCAGCAAAATAAACATCCGCTCGACATCGGTAAACGCCTCACGAAGCATACGGTAAATAGTCCCTAAAAAATTCAGAGGAATAACCAGCTGTAGCAATAACGTATTGACCAACACCAAGTCACCCACTGTCATTACGCCACGCTCAACTCCTAACAAAGCCTCGCGAAGCATAAATGTAAGGGCAATCGCAACAATCAAGCTCTGGCCGAGATTCAGAAAACTGAGAGTGGCACGGTTTTTTAACATGGATCTTGCGACCTTTAAGTCCGCCTCACCGTAGCGTTTGGCCTCCATTTCCTCATTGTTAAAGTATTTCACCGTTTCATAATTAATCAGGCTATCTACTGCCATCGACTGAGTATTGGCCACCAAAGAGTTATGCAGTCGAAATTGTTTTAAGCGATGCTGTGTAACCACCACGGTATACAAAATATAGCTCACTAAAGCGATCAGCAATATCACTACAAATCTAGCGCTATAGTTATAGGCTAAATAGCTAGCTGCCAGTATAAACTCTAAAATGGTGGGGAAAATGTTATACAGTAAACCGCTAAATAACGTAGAAAACCCTCGTAGGCCGTGATCTATTTCTCGGGTAACATTTCCGGTTTTACGGGACAGATGAAATCGCAAGCTCAACTGATGTAAGTGGGTAAATATCTTCTGTGCCAAATCATGGTTTACCGCAGCATCTACGGTTGAAAAAATATAATCTCGCAACTCACCAAACAGCGTATTTAAGAAACGCAGCGCACCATAAGCAATCACCAGCACCAGTGGTGTGAAGAACCATAGTGATTCAGCGCTAAGCTCACCAGATACTCCATCCACGAGATACTTCATCACAATCGGTACGCCAATAGTGGCCAGCTTTGCTGACACCAAAACACTCAGCCCGAGAAATATCCGCAGCCGATATTTCACCAGATAGGGGATAATCTGCTGTAAGGCAACCTTTGGATTTATCGGGGTTTTCTCATCTTCTAACGTCGCCTTACCACTGCGATTTCTCATTCAATGACTCTTTTGTATCTTATTTATATTACGGTTATATTATGACGCCTAACAAGTTGGATATCTGCTCAATATTTTGCTTCTGTCTAGCTAGAGATTCTCAGCGAATTTCATAGTCATGCGGATTATGAAAAAATAAATTCAAACTCTCAAATTCGCCCTCTGACAAACTCAGTGCGCGTTGGTAAATCATTTTATCAACAGGGCTGCAGTCTATGTTGGCAATGTCATGGGTCGAATACCAGTCAAGCTGCCCCTCAGGGCCATCTTTTTGCAAAGTCCCTGAGAATGCAGTGCAGTGATAAAACATCACTATCCATTGCCAATCCGGACTCTCAGAGGTCTCGTGAATTTGTAGTTTTAGCGCAATATCCTCTGCCACTAAGCCGGTTTCTTCCCTCAGCTCTCTTTTCGCACAGTCTAGTAAAAACTCACCCGGTTCAAGCTTGCCACCTGGCACCGCCAGCAGCCCTTTATATGGCTCTTTAATTCTGCGAAGCAACAGCAGTTGATCATTTTTCTCCACCAAAATATGGCAGGCTATTCTCGGTAACGGTAAACTCTGTTGCATGTCACGACCTTCTCTATTGCCAATAAAAAAGCCCAGATAACTGGGCTTTCTGAGGCGCTATTGTTAGTTAACCAATTAACCTAGCTGGCTAATTTGTTGATCTAGGCTTTCTACCATCGTTGGTGATAGCGATAAGGCCGAGGCCAAGTTTTGAATATAGTTTCTCTCTGCCTGTGAATCGACATCAATCACCAAACGAGACACCAAATACATCTCTGCTGCTGCAGAGGGAGAGTCTGCAGACGCAGCCACATCGTTAGCATCCAGCGGCTTAGTTAACTCATCTCTTAAAGCCAACAAATCACTGTCATCTAAACCCATATTGTCCATTTGCGCTCGAATTGCTTCCTGCTCAGCCGCATCAACCTGACCATCTGCCTTCGCTGCCGCAATCATTGCTTTCATAATCGCAAAACTTCTGCGGTTCATGCCATCAGAGTCATCTAGTTTATCGATAGTCGAGCCAAAATCATTTAGATCATTGCTATCAAACTGTGCCGCACTAGCATCACCAGCACCTTTAGAGTTTGCATAGGCTTTATAGGCCATCATGCCGATTGCACTTAACCCCCCAATTTTGACGAGCTTACCAGCCATTTTTCTGCCGCTGCTTGAGCTAAGTAGCATGCCAAGTGCACCAGCAATCAAGGCGCCTTTTTTACCACCAACCATTTGACCTAACGCACCGGTAACGCCACCTGTTAAGCCAGCATTTCTATTGCCGCCAGTTAAACTGCCAAGCAAGCCTCCGAGCATTCCACCCATACCGCTGCGCTGTGGTTGTTGGTTGCCCAACATGCCGCCAATGCTGTCTAATAAACTACCGCTATTCAAACCATTGCTAGGGTTTTGCTGTACCACCTGCCCCAAACTCTCTAATAAGCTGCCGCCTTGACCGCGCTGATATGAATTACTGGGATTGTCTTGAGAGGCCATATCCAGACCTGCTTTTAGTAACTCACCAAATATTCCACTCATAACCTCTCCTTAAAACCTATAATTATCCGGATAACACTTTATAAATGAGGCAGATTTTACACTTTTCAAGTCCCTTGAATCATCAAAAATTCTCTTGCAAGGCTGTTGGTTGTTATTTCAACCTCGGTTATTGCTAGTCCGATTTATTTATTTGTTTGTGCCTCCTCGAAGATATCCAAACCCCAAGCGGTATTCCTCTAGGAATAGTACTTTTATGGATGAATTTTAGCAGTGATCACTTGCAGCTTTTTATCGACTTGATATACTCCATATTAAATTATTAAATGAATGGATAAATTTTTATTATGAACGATATTTTTAATTTCAGCGCTGGCCCAGCCGTATTACCTAAAAAAGTGTTACAACAAGTCCAGAGTGAGCTTGTAGATTATCTATCACCGGATGGCAATGTCGGTGTCTCGGTAATGGAAATGAGCCATCGCAGCGCTGCCTTTATGGATATCGCCACGCGAGCAGAGGCAGACCTTCGGACATTGTTGGCAATACCTGATAACTATAAAATTTTGTTTTTACAAGGTGGTGCCACTCTACAATTCTCAGCAATTCCCTTAAACCTAGCAGCAGCGGGAGATCGTGTTGATTACGTTCATACCGGACAGTGGGCGAATAAAGCGATTAAAGAAGCCAAGCGCTATGCTGATGTTAATATCATTGCCTCCGCTGAAAACACCAATTTCACTTCGGTTCCCGACATCGCAAACTGGCAGTTTAGTGACAATTCTAAATATGTGCATACCACCCATAATGAAACTATTGGCGGGGTTTGCTTTGATGGCATTCCTGATGTTGGTGAGCGCATTTTGGTGAGCGACATGTCTTCTTGCATCTTATCTGAGCCATTAGATGTCAGCCGTTTTGGACTAATTTATGCGGGTGCGCAAAAAAATATCGGCCCAGCAGGGCTTACCATCGTGATAGTCCGTGATGACTTGCTTGGCAATGCTCGTCAAGAGTGTCCAACTCTACTTAACTATCAGACCCATGCAGACGCAGACTCTATGAATAACACCCCGCCAACTTTTGCTTGGTATATGGCTGGCAAAGTTTTCTCGCATTTACTTGCTGAGGGCGGACTAGCTGCGGCGAAGCAGCGAAATCAGCTTAAAGCCGAGTTGCTTTATAAAACTATTGATGATTCCAGTTTTTACCAAAACCCTGTAGCCCTAGCCAATAGATCAATAATGAACGTGCCTTTTACTTTAGCCAACGCCGAATTAGATAGCCTATTTTTAAATCAAGCCAAAGCAGCGGGGTTAGTAGAGCTTAAAGGTCATAGATCTGTCGGTGGCATGAGAGCTAGCATTTACAATGCCATGCCATTAGAGGGTGTTCAGGCGCTGTGTGATTTTATGGAAAAATTTGAAAAGGAAAATGGATAAACCATGAAGAATATTCTGACATTTAATAATATAAGCGAAAAAGGTTTAACTCGCTTTGCTGAAGATCAATATCAAGTAGGCCCAGATGTAGCTGAACCAAATGCAGTGATGCTGCGTTCACAAAAATTACATGACTGGGAGCTACCAGAAACGGTACGTGCCATTGGCCGTGCAGGAGCTGGCACCAACAATATTCCCGTTGATAGAATGACCGATGCTGGAGTAGTGGTATTTAATGCCCCCGGCGCCAATGCCAACGCGGTAAAAGAGCTGGTCGTTGCTGGTATGTTGATGGCCGTTCGCAATATATTCGCTGCCAGTGAATACACTAAACAACTGACCTCAACGGGCGAAACTCTAGAGAAAGAAGTAGAAGCGGGTAAAAAACAATTCGGTGGCAGTGAGTTACCGGGTAAAGTTTTGGGAGTGATCGGCTTGGGTGCTATCGGCGTGCGTGTAGCCAATGCCGCCCATAGCCTTGGCATGAAGGTAATAGGGTTTGATCCACATATCACCATTGAGAACGCATGGCAGCTCACCGCTGCGGTTGAAAAAATGGACTCGATAGAAGCTTTAATTGCTAATTGCGACTTTATCTCACTACACGTGCCATTAATTGATGACACTCGAGGTCTGATAAATGCAGCCAGACTTGCCAAAGCAAAACCAGAGCTAGTGGTGCTAAATTTTGCTCGCGGTCCAATTGTAGATGAAGAGGCGATCTTGCAAGCATTAGACAGCGGTCAAATCGCAGGTTATGTTAATGACTTCCCAACCGAGAAAACCGTTAGACATCAAAAAATACTGACTTTACCACACCTTGGTGCATCAACTGTAGAAGCTGAAGACAACTGCGCGATTATGATCGCTGAACAGCTCCAAGACTATTTGGAAAATGGCAATATCACCAACTCGGTTAATTTTCCGACCATGAAAATGCCACGCACCTCAGAGACTGCCAGACTGGTGGTAGTGAATAAGAATCAGCCGGGCATGATTGAAAAAATCTCCGCTGCACTAGCCAAACATCAGATTAATATTGTTGATATGCTGAACCGCTCTCGTGGTAATATCGCCTGCACTTTGCTGGATATCGACACCACGCCAGAGCCAGCTCTTCGTGATACTTTAAGGGAAATTGATGGCGTTATTCGAGCACATTATTTGCCCTAAATTCATTCTCAGCACGGTGGTCGAGCTAGCTTAATAGCCTTAACCCTCGTGTTTTAGAGGAATCTTATAGATTCCTCTTTTTTTTATCTAAATTCTGACCCTTTGCTGGCTTTCTATACACCAGAAATCAGTTTAACTTCCATAAAGTCTTCGATGCCTAAGGCACCACCTTCACGTCCCACTCCAGACTTTTTGTAACCACCAAACGGGCTGCCAGCTGACATATCCACACCGTTGACATGCACCATTCCTGCACGCAATTGCAACGCCACGCGTTTGGCTCTTTCAGGGTCACCAGTCTGCACTTGTGCCGCTAGGCCATATTCCGTGTCATTAGCAATGCGAATTGCCTCCGCCTCATCCTTGAATGAAATCATCGTGAGCACAGGGCCAAAAATCTCTTCCTGCGCAATTCTCATGCCATTGTTGGCATTTGCAAATACTGTTGGTTTAACAAAATAGCCAGCGCTAATGCCATCTGGTCTGCCTATACCGCCAGCAATTAACTCTGCACCTTCGTCAATGCCTGCTTGAATCAAAGCCTGCACCTTATCAAATTGCATTTGACTAACCAGCGGCCCGATATGGCGACCGTCCAGTTGAGGCTCAGCAACCAACTGACTTTCTGCCGTTTGTCTGGCTATCTCAACCGCCTGCTCATAAATGCTTTCCTCAATCAACATTCTGGTTGGTGCATTGCAAGACTGTCCAGTGTTCTGAAAAACATGGCGCACACCAGCTGTCACTCTCTTTTCCACATCGCAATCTGCAAAAACAATATTGGGTGACTTTCCGCCCAACTCTAAGGTCACTTTTTTTACCGTATCAGCAGCATCTTTTGTCACCGCAACACCGCCCCGTGTAGAGCCGGTGAAAGACATCATGTCCACATCTGAGTGTTTAGAAATAGCAGCCCCCACATTTGGTCCATCGCCATTAACAAGGTTAAAGACCCCAGCAGGAAAGCCCACTTCATTCATGATTTCAGCATAAACCAACGCATTGAGAGGGGTAATTTCACTCGGTTTCAACACCACGGTGCAACCAGCCGCCAAAGCCGCAGCTACTTTCAGCACGACTTGGTTAATTGGCCAATTCCAAGGTGTAATCAGACCGCATACGCCTATTGGCTCACGAACCAGCAGATCGCCATTGCCAAGACGTTGTTCTAGCGGCATGTTTTTGAAAGCCTCTATAAAGCCTTCAAGATGGTAACTACCTGCACCAGACTGCGCGCCGTAGGCCAGTTTTTTCGGTGCACCCAGTTCTAGCATAATTGCCTCAGAAATATCATCTTGACGACTTTTAAACACAGCCAAGGTCTTTTCTAATAAAGCTAATCGCTCAGCATGACTGGTACTTGCATAGCCATCAAAAGCCAGCTTAGCGGCAGCTACTGCTTTATCCACATCGGCTTCCGAACCCATAGAAATCGTCGCTATGGCTTCTTCTGTCGCTGGATTTATCACGGCTAAGTCATTGGCGACAGTCGGTAGTACCCACTCCCCATTGATATAAAAATGGCGTTTCTCAATCATGCATATCTCCTATCTACGCTGGCGTCATCCGCTTAGCGTTGTTAAATCGTTGTTAAATTGTTCTCAAATCACTAGTAAATTTGCCTTTAAGGCTGTTTTAAAGACTCACCAAGTTTCGCTAAACCGGCATCTAAATCGACTTGGTCAATAGTGAGTGGCGCAAGCAAACGAATGGTATTGCCGTAGTAGCCACATGGCAACAAGATCAATCCCAAATCTCTGGCTCTGGCAATAACGCCTGCGATAGCCTCAGGGTCTGGCGTATGCTCGCCTCTGGTTTTTACCAATTCAAAAGCCACCATCGCCCCTAACCCTCTAATATCTCCAATTGGCAAAGTGTCATTGGCTAATTTAAAGCCCTCAATAGCCTCAACCATTTGCTGACCAATAGAGACCGATTGTTGACACAAATTTTCTTCTTCAATTACCTCTAAGACAGCCAATGCTGCCGCACAAGCCATAGGGTTACCCGCATAAGTTCCGCCTAAGCCACCGGGCATTGGTGAGTCCATAATCTCCGCCTTGCCAATCACACCTGATATTGGAAAGCCGCCACCTAAGGCTTTGGCAACCGGAATTAAATCTGGTTCTATGTCATAATGCTCTGTCGCAAAAATTTTACCAGTACGTGCAAAGCCTGTTTGCACCTCATCACAAACCAAGCAAATGCCATGTAAATCACAGATTTCACGCAGCTGTTTCATAAAAGATTTTGGCGTCTGGTAGAACCCACCTTCCCCCTGAACAGGCTCTATTACTATCGCTGCTACGTCTTCTGGGCCAACCTCAACCTTGAAAACCGTCTGTAAAGCATGAAGCGCGTCTTCTTCACTAACGCCATGATGAGGTATCGGGAATGGCACGTGAAAAACACCCGGCACAATCGGCGTGCCCTTTGGTCGGTAAGGCGCTGCCTTTCCCGTCATCGCCATGGTTAATTGCGTTCTGCCATGAAATGCGCCGTTAAATGTGATCACATTTTGTCGGCCAGTGTGCGCTCTGGCGATCTTGACCGCGTTTTCAGTCGCCTCAGCCCCTGTGGTAAAGAGAATGGTTTTGGCATGATCAATTGGTGCCAGCTGATTCAGCTTCTCCGCCAGTTCTACATAAACATCATAGGCCACAACCTGAAACGCGGTGTGGGTAAATCGCTCTGCTTGCGCCGCTGCCGCCGCCATCACTTTTGGATGTCGATGACCTGTGTTGGTTACTGCAATACCTGCTGCAAAGTCGATATACTCGTTGCCCTCTATGTCCCATAGTTTGCCATTCTCGGCTCTGTCTACAAAAAATGGCGATGCCGTAGCAACGCCTCTAGGTACAGCGGCTTCACGGCGCTTTAGCATGTCAGCATTTTTGTTCATGGCAAAATCCTTATCTCTGTTTATGTCAATTTATATCGACCCCTTTGGCTTCATTTATATAAAGAGATCAATATACCCAATCATAAATAATCAAGAGAGTTATTTGTGATCACATTTTGTTGTTGGCTATAGATTACACTAGATAGTTTTTAAATCCAGAGAACTGTCTGATATTTTTTCCACATCCGGACTGTGTCCAGTGGCTAACCACTTTTTACCCAGCACAAATGACACGGGGTCACTCATTGCGTCTACAGCGATAAACTTATTGTCCTTAAAATACCAAACGGACTGGCTGTTTGGCTTAGCACCTTGGCGCAAAATGGCTTGGTCATAGCCTTTGTTAAAGCCTTCTATCTGCAATTTCACATCATATTGATCGGACCAAAACCACGGTTTGGGCTGAAAAGCCTTCGCTGGCACACTCTGCTCTGCCTCTTCTCCCGCCAAGTTTTGCGCCACCAAAGCAGCCATTGCATTGGCGTTTTGCACGGACTCAAACCGGACTCTATCCTCGTCATACGGCACATTAGCGCAATCACCGACGGCATAAATGTCAGCCTCGGCTTGGTTCTTAGATTCAACTTGGCAATATTCGTCTACCACGATGCCATTAGCAACAGGCAAACCCGCCGCTTCCGCCAGTTCGCTACTCGCTAGGCCGCCAATACCGACCAACACAGCATCAACATCTATCATATCACCAGAAGATAGCACTGCTTGGTAGACCTGACCATTCTCAACCTGCAAACGCGACACCGCCGTTGATTCAAGTATTCTCACCCCGTGATCCTGATGCAACTGACGGAAGTAATCACTGGTTTGTCCTGCTGCTACACGCTGCAATATACGCTCTGATAACTCAACTACTGTAACATCCATTTCCAGCGCACTAGCAACCGCCGCAGTCTCTAAGCCAATATAGCCACCGCCAATAATCAGTAGCTTTTTACCACTGCTAAAATACGGTTTCATTCTCTTCACATCGTTAATATCATTCAGCGTTAGCACACCGGCGACACTATCACTGACCTCGGTTAATAATTCATCTGGCAATAATCGTGGTCGTGAGCCAGTGGCAATAATCAGTTTGTGATAGCCTAGGATTTCAGAATTATCTAGAGTCACCGTGTGATCAGCAGGGTTAATCGCTGTCACTCTGGTATTTAAACGAATCTGAGTTTGCAGCTCTTGGTAGCGCTCTGGCGGATAAATAAACAGGTCTTCAAGATCTTGCTCGCCCAATAAATATTTCTTGGACAATGGTGGGCGGTGATAGGGCGCTACAGGCTCATCACTGACAATCAACAATGATCTGGAACCAGAAAACTTACGATATTTTTCTACAAACGTCGCTGCGGCATGGCCGCCACCGATAATGATGATTGGATCTGACATGATATTGATTTCCGCCTAAAAGTGATGATAATAAATGACTACTCAAGACGTAGCGTACTAAATTTACCTCCATGAGAAAATCTTTTTTAGAAATCTTTTGTGTCTCCTGTCTCCTGTTGCCTATCTGAATAAAATTTTTAGCCCACCAAGATTTAGCAACCTGCCATCTTCGTTATAGGCTAGTAAAATCCCAACTGCAAATAAATGCGAAAAGAAATACGAGAATAAAACGAGCTGCTATATGTCATTACTATATTTAAGCCATCCGACATGCGAATTACATGATATGGGAACAGGCCATCCGGAGTCACCTGAGCGGCTAAAGATGATCCAACAAGCCATAGATAACGCCGACTGGAAAAACCAACTGACAATGCAAGAGGCGCCGCTGCTGCCAGTGGAGCAGCTCTATAACATACACCCTAAAAACTTTGTTGAAGCCATTGTGGAACAAAGTCCAGAGCAAGGAATAGTACATATAGGGCCAGATGTTGCCCTAAATAACCATAGTGTTTCTGCGGCACGCTATGCCGCTGGCGCTGCTATCTATGCTACCCAGCAAGTTATCTCTGGACAGCATGATGCAGCTTTTTGTGCAGTTAGGCCACCGGGACACCATGCGGAGTCCGCTGTTGCTATGGGGTTTTGTCTATTCAATTCAGCCGCCTTAGCCGCAGAAGCAGCACTACAGCAAGGCATGCAGCGAGTCGCTATTTTGGACTTTGATGTGCATCACGGCAATGGCACGGTAGAGATTTTTCAAGACCGCCCAGAAGTCTTGGTCTGCTCCAGCTTCCAATATCCCTTCTATCCCAGCCGTTTCGATGACATTTCCCGTGACAATATAATACTCACGCCGCTGTCACAAGGCTGTGATTCCAGTACTTTTCGCAAGGCTATTGAGCGAGACTGGTTGGCTGCCATACAGCACTTTCGACCAGAGTGTATCATCATATCAGCAGGGTTTGATGCCCATATAAAAGACCCTCTAGGCGGACTAGCACTGCAAACCGAAGACTTTCTGTGGATTACTCAGCTCATCAAAAACTGCGCTGTACAATATAGTGATAGTAAAATAATCTCATTATTAGAGGGAGGATATCA